>JBOFGM010000090.1:0-2000 GCA_051649105.1 Iodobacter sp.
ACGGCTGTCTGATCTTTCTGCCTCCAATGCGGCCACCATTGAAGAAATTACCGTCAGTATTTCGCATATTGCCGATAATTCGCGCGATGCTAATCGTCTCGTCACCAGCACCGGTGCCTTGTCTGGTGAATCTGCCGCCACGGTGAAAGAAGTGGCCAATGAAGTGGGTAAATCAGCCAGGGAAGTCGGGGCCTTATCTGATTTACTGGATCGCCTTAACCAGCGTGCCCAGGATATCAGCGGCATTATCCGTGTGATTAAAGAGATTGCCGATCAGACTAATTTACTGGCACTGAATGCCGCTATTGAGGCCGCCCGTGCGGGTGAACAAGGGCGCGGCTTTGCCGTGGTTGCCGATGAAGTTCGCAAACTGGCGGAACGCACCTCTTCTGCCACCATTGAAATTACCGGCATGATTGAAGGTATTCGCGGTGAAACCGGAATTGCCGTCAGCAATATGCAAACCACCATTACTGCAGTGCAAAGCGGAGTCAGCTTATCTGAAAATGCCGCCGAGAAAATTGGCCATATTCGTGAAAATATGAATGAAGTAATGGCTAAAATCGGCGAAATTGCTCATGCCACCTCTGAGCAGCAAAATGCCACCACGGCAATGGCGCAAAGTGCTGAAAATATCACCAATCAAATGCAGCAATCGGATGCCAATCTGCAAAGTGCAACCCGCACTGTGCATGATTTAAATCAGCTGGCCGACTTCCTGAAAGAGCAATTTGGCCGCTTTAAACTTTAATCTTTAAAATATTCAACCGCTGATAAACAAACAACCCCGGCTGGGGTTGTTTGTTTTTATACTTATTAACAACGGCGCTCGCCAACTTTTACAATTTTCAGACTATTGGTTCCGCCACCCAGGCCCACCACATCGCCATAGGTAAAGATCACAATATCGCCTTTGCCCACAATACCGCGGTCTAATAACTCTAATTCTGCCCGCACTAATAAACTTTCCCGGTCGGTATTTTCATGGGAAATCATCAGCGGATAAACATCGCGGTATAAAGATAAACGGTTATATGTATCTTCTTCCGGCGTTAATGCATAAATTGGAATATTGCGGATAAAGCGTGACATCCATAATGCAGAAGAACCCGACTGAGTTAATGCCGCAATCACTTTTACATTGGTCAAATGGCTGGCGGCATATAAAGCCGACATAGAAACCGTCTGATCCAGGCGATTAAATAAACCCAGACTCTGGATTTTGTCATCCACACAACTGTCTTGCGATTTTTCCACTTCCAGACAAATACGCGCCATTGCCTCAACAGTTTCTACCGGATACTGACCGGCGGCCGTTTCAGCCGATAACATCACCGCATCGGTACCATCCAGCACCGCATTGGCCACATCGGACACTTCCGCACGGGTTGGCACCGGGCTGGAAATCATCGATTCCATCATTTGCGTGGCAGTAATCGACAGCTTGTTCATTTGCGTGGCAAGCTTAATCATCTTCTTTTGCAGCGATGGAACGGCGGCATCACCGACTTCTACGGCCAGATCACCACGCGCCACCATAATACCGTCGGATGCTTCCAGAATTTCTTCCAGACAAGCCACCGCTTCGGTGCGCTCAATTTTAGCAATCAGCAACGCCTTGCTGCCCGCCGCACGCAACAGAGTGCGCGCCATATACATATCAGAACCGCTTTTAGGGAAAGAAACAGCCACAAAATCAGCATGTAATTTAGCCGCGGTTTTAATATCTTCCATATCTTTCGAGGTAAGCGCCGGCGCAGTTAAACCACCGCCCTGACGATTAATCCCCTTATTATTAGATAACACACCGCCCACTTTAACCACGGTATGAATCGCCGAACCCTTCACTTCTTCCACCACCAGCACAACCCGGCCATCATCGAGCAATAACCCGGCGCCTGGCTCTACATCATTAGGCAATTCTTTATAATCCAGCCCTACACAATCCTGATTACCCAGTTTGCATTCCGCATCCAGAATAAACTTTGCGCCATTGACTA
>JBOFGM010000091.1:0-4218 GCA_051649105.1 Iodobacter sp.
AGAATAATTAAAATTGTCCAGCTCTGCCTCAGTCAGCAAGCGCTTTTTTTCTGCCGGCCGGCCCATATACATCCAGCCCGATTCCAGCCTGCGGTTGGGCGGCACTAAAGATCCGGCACCAATCATCACCCGGTCTTCGATCACCACCCGGTCCAGCACAATGGTCCCCATTCCGATCAGGCATTCATTACCAATGGTGCAGCCGTGCAGCATCACACCATGGCCGATCGTCACCCGTTCACCAATCACCAGCGGCGCGCCTTCGGGGTCATCACTGCGTTTATGGGTAACATGCAGCACCGCACAATCCTGCACATTGCTGTCTTTGCCAATGGTAATCGCATTCACATCACCCCGGATCACCGCACCCGGCCAGACCGAGGCATTTTCCCCCAGGCTGACTTCCCCGATGACCTGTGCCGCATCATGCACCCAGGCCCCTGCCGCCACGACCGGTGAGATTCCATCAAATTTGCTGATCGTCATGCTTTTTACCTGTTTATTGTAAGAGATCGCCAGGGAAGTCACGCCACCCCGGCTGTTTGTTGGCAAGAATAAAACGATTCCCCGCCCGCTGCCTGCTTGAATTAAGGCATAACAGCCACATCTTAGTAAGCTGAGTCTGATTTCAAATCAGTCCATTATGCCTGCCCCGGTTTATTCCCGGCTTCATTTCCGGACCAATTTATTGCTTTAGCATTTTCATGGATAATCATTTTATTCAAAGCAGGTCTGGTTTTACCGGAGTTTATTGAGCCCCTTATTTTTTAATTTATACCTTAGCGAGCCGCCATGACCAATCCATTACTCGATCTGACTGGCAAACTGCCGGATTATCCAAGTGTTAAACCCGAACATATCACCCCGGCCTTAGATATTTTGCTCTCTGATGCTGCCGCAGCCGTCAGTGCCGCTGAAAACACAGCGAACCCGGGCTGGGCCAGCTTTGTTGAGCCGCTGGATGCTGAGCTGGAAAAACTGGGGCTCGCCTGGGGCGTGGTGGCCCACCTTGAAAGCGTGGTGAATTCGCCGGAATTACGCGAAGTGTATAACGCCAATATCGCCCGTATTTCTAATTTTTATACTGAGCTGGGCCAGAATGAGCGCCTTTATGCGCAATACAAACTGATTGCAGCCAGTGCGGAATATGCCACTTATAACGCCGCAAAAAAAACCATTATTGAAGACACTTTACGCGACTTTCGTTTAAGCGGTGCCGAGCTGCCGGAAGCCGATAAACAGCGCTTTGCCGAAATCGCCGAAGCATTATCTGAGCTGACCGTAAAATTTGGCCAGAATGTGATGGATGCCACCGATGAGTGGGCCAAATATATTGAAGACGAGGCCGAGCTGGCCGGCCTGCCGCAAGACTGGCTGTCGGCAGCCAAAGAAGCCGCCGAAGCCGATGGCAAAACCGGCTATAAAATCACCCTGAAGCAGCCAAGCCAGGGCCCGGTGATGCAGTTTTGCAGCAACCGCGCGCTGCGTGAAACGGTTTACCATGCCAATACCACCCGTGCAGCAGAATTTGGCCCGGCCGAACGTGACAATGGCCCGCTGATTACCCGTATTCATGCGCTGCGCACTGAAGCGGCAAAACTGCTGGGTTTTAATAATTTTGGCGAAGAATCGCTGGCCACCAAAATGGCCGACACGCCAGCCGAAGTCGCGGCCTTCCTGCGTAATCTGGGCCATGGTGCCAAGGATTTTGCAGCAAAAGATCGTAGCGAACTCAAAGAATTTGCACAAAAAGAGCTGGGGCTGGATTCGCTGGCAGTCTGGGACTATGGCTATGCCGCAGAAAAACTCTCTGAAGCCAAATATGCCTTCTCGGCCCAGGAAGTAAAAGCTTACTTTACCGAGCCCACTGTTTTATCCGGCTTATTTAAGGTAATTGAAACGCTGTACAGCCTGCGCTTTGTGAAAGCTGAAGCGCCGGTATGGCACCCGGATGTCAACTACTACGCCTTACAAAATATGGATGGCAGTGCTGTCGGCGGCCTGTCTCTGGATCTCTATGCCCGTACCGGAAAGCAAGGCGGCGCATGGATGAATGATGTGCTCAGCCGTCATCGTAAGGGTGAAGCGCTGCAAAACCCGGTGGCGCTGGTGGTATGTAATTTCTCCCGCGGCGTGGATGGCAAGCCTGCCCTGTTAACCCATGACGACGTGATTACGTTATTCCATGAATTTGGCCATGCCTTGCATCATTTACTGACCGAAGTCGATGAAAGCGGCGTTTCCGGTATCAATGGGGTGGAATGGGATGCCGTTGAGCTGCCAAGCCAGTTTATGGAAAACTTCTGCTGGGAATGGCAAGTCTTGCCGGATCTGACCCATCATGTCGATACCGGAGCCCCGTTGCCCCGTGAGCTGTTTAATAAAATGCTGGCCGCTAAAAACTTTATGAGCGGCAGTGCCATGGTGCGTCAGGTATTATTGTCACTGTTTGATATGGAACTGCATGGCGAAACCGGTCTGATTGATGCCGCCGCGCAAAACAGCGCTCTGGTGGCGGAATTTGAAACCCCGGTCGCACCAGACTATAACCGCTGGTACAACACCTTCAGCCATATCTTTGCCGGTGGCTATGCGGCCGGGTATTACAGCTATAAATGGGCAGAAGTCTTGTCCGCCGATGCTTACTCTGCCTTTGAAGAAGCCGCAGCAGCTGGTAAATCCGTGCTGGACCCGGAAACTGGTGCCCGCTTCAGAAAGGAAATTCTGGCCATGGGCGGCAGTCGTCCGGCCATTGATTCCTTTACCGCCTTCCGGGGCCGTAAGCCTGAAGTAGCCGCATTGTTACGCCATAACGGTTTAAGCGTTTAAAGCCCCGTACCGGTGCCAACCCTGGCACCGGTATAAAAACACCGGGACCACTATGTGTACGATCCACAACCCGCTGTCATTGATCAGCCAGCAAACGCTGGCACACTACCAAAAAAATGCGGAGGCCTTTAAGGCCGGCACCGTCAACCATGATGTCAGTCAGAATATCGACGCCCTGCTGCGCCATATCGAGGCTCCCGCCCCCTTTAAAATTCTGGATTTTGGCTGCGGACCCGGCCGTGATCTGAACACCTTCTGTACCCTGGGTCATTTACCAACCGGGCTTGATGGCACCGCCCGCTTTGTGGAAATGGCCCGCCATGCCAGCGGCTGTGAAGTCTGGCTGCAGGATTTTTTAGATTTAAAGCTTCCCCGCGCCCACTTTGACGGCGTTTTTGCCAATGCCGCACTGTTTCATATCCCCAAGCCAGAATTGCCGCGTGTTTTGCGCCAGTTACATGCCTGCTTAAAACCCGGCGGCGTGTTATTCAGCTCCAACCCGCATGGCGACAATATGGAAGGCTGGAATCAGGGCCGCTTTGGCGCTTACCATGATTTGGCCACCTGGCAGCGCTACCTGGATGACGCCGGATTCAGCATGCTGGAATATTTTTACCGCCCAACCGGCCTGCCCCGCGAACAGCAGCCCTGGCTTGCCAGCGTCTGGCGCGCTTAATCCCTGCACAAGAGGCCAATATGCAGGATAATCGCCTCCTTTCTATTGTCCTTACCGTGGCATGCACACCCTATCCCAACTTCGCAGCGGCGAGCTGGCCGGCATCACGCGGCTGGATTTATCTTGTGGCCTGACTGAATTCCCGCCAGAAATTTACACTCTGGCCGATTCTTTAGAAATTCTGAACCTGTCAGGCAATGCACTGAGCCAGCTGCCGGATGATTTGCCACGGCTGCACCAACTTAAAGTGATTTTCTGCTCGGATAATCAGTTCCGCCATTTGCCCGAGGTTCTGGGCCGCTTTGAACAACTGTCCATGGTGGGATTTAAAGCCAATCAAATCAGCGAAGTCAGCGCAGCGGCACTGCCCAAAAACTTACGCTGGCTGATTCTGACCGATAACGAGGTCAGCACCCTGCCGGCAGAGCTGGGCCAGTGCCATCAGCTGCAAAAACTGATGCTGGCCGGCAACCGCCTGCAATCTTTACCCTCCCTGGCGGGCTGCACACGCTTACAACTGATCCGAATTTCGGCCAACCAGCTGACCCACCTGCCCGACTGGCTGTTTACCCTGCCTGAACTGGCCTGGCTGGCCTATGCCGGCAATCCGTTTTGCCCGCCAGCGGCCACTCACGCCAGCCCAAACATTAACTGGCAGGATCTGGCCATTGCAGAGTTACTGGGAGAAGGGGCATCCGGCCTGATTTATAAAG
>JBOFGM010000092.1:0-2539 GCA_051649105.1 Iodobacter sp.
ACCGGGTCGCCAATCAGCGGCCGCTCATCTTCAAACTGGCGGTGATACTGAAAATAGCCGCGGTCGGCTAAATTAACATGGCGGGCGGGATATTCCAGACCGTGGCTTTGAATTAAGCCCTGGTTATCCATGATAAGCAGGCCGCGCACCTGGGGCGTCAGCTTAATCTTATCCCGCAAAATTAAATGAGCCTGGTATTCATGCCCATGATCCAGTCCGCCCAGATGGTCGATATTTTCCACGATATTTTGCATGGATTGCTCAACCGAGACAAAAGAGCGCGTGGCATGTTCATCAAGCGAGCGCGCCAGTGACAGACTGCTGCGTTCGGCTTCTTTGACAGTTTCCTGATAGTCGCGGACAGAAATTAAAACCAGCGCCAGGATGGTGACCATGGCCAGCACGGCATACAGCAGAATAAGCCCGCCGCGCAGCATGCTAAGAGAGGAGGCCGCACCTGTCGGGCGCAATAGTCGCTTGGAAAACCAGTTCATAGCTCAGGGTCGGCGGGGCAGATCGATCAGATTAAATGGCAGCAGAGCACAGAGGTGCCGCCTGCAGGCGACACCTCCTTACAGACTTAAGACTTAGCGTCCAGTTCTTCCCACAGGGTCATTTTTTCCAGCAGTTTGACATCCAGCTCGTCAATCGTGAGCTGCATCTCGCGTGCCAGTTTAGGGCCATTGCGGTAAATGGCCGGATCCAGCAATTGCTCCTGAATATCGGCTTTTTCCGCTTCCAGTGCGCTGATTTGCAGTGGTAATTGCTCAAGCAGGCGTGCGTCGTTATAAGACAGCTTCTTTTTTGCCTTGGCAGGCTCTGCTTGCTTTGCCGCAGGGGCTGCCGCTTTTTTACTATTGCTGATGACCGGCGCATTGCTGGCCATTCTTGCTTTAGCCACCAGCCAGTCGGCATAACCACCGGCATTTTCAAACAATTCGCCATTGCCTTCAAAGGCAATCACCTGGGTGACCACATTATCCAGGAATTCACGGTCATGGCTGACTAAGAACACAGTGCCGGAGTAATTGGACAATAATTCTTCCAGCAGCTCCAGGGTGTCGATATCCAGATCGTTGGTCGGCTCATCCAGCACCAGCACATTGGCCGGGCGGGTAAATAAGCGCGCCAGCAACAGGCGGTTACGTTCACCACCGGACAAGGAGCTGACCGGGCTGCGGGCACGCGCGGGTGCAAACAGGAACTCTTCCAGATAGCTGATCACATGTTTACGCTGATCACCGATCTCGATGTAATCATTACCCTGGCTGATGGTATCGATCACTGTCGCATTTTCATCCAGCTGCTCACGGAACTGGTCAAAATAGGCTACTTGCAAGTTGGTACCCAGATTCACCACGCCGGTATCCGGCTGCAATTCGCCCAGAATCATTTTCAGCAGGGTGGTTTTACCCGCGCCGTTCGGGCCGACCAGACCAATACGGTCACCACGGATTAAGCGGGTGGTGTAATTATTGATCAGGGTGCGGCCGTTATAACCCTTAGTGACATTTTCAAGTTCTGCCACCAGCTTGCCGGATTTATCGCCGGAATCCACTTTAAAGCTGACATTGCCAACCCGTTCGCGGCGCTCGCTGCGCTCATTGCGCAGGGCTTCCAGACGGCGCACACGTCCTTCATTACGGGTGCGGCGGGCTTTGACGCCCTGACGGATCCAGACTTCTTCCTGGGCCAGCACCTTATCAAATTTCTTATTGGTAAATTCTTCTTGCTCGATCAGTTCTTGCTTTTTGATTTCATAAGATTTGAAATTACCAGGGAAACTGGTCAGATTGCCGCGGTCCAGTTCAATAATCCGGGTGGAAATATTGTCAAGGAAGCGACGATCGTGGGTAATAAATAACACACTGCCGGCAAAATTTTTCAGCAGCTCTTCCAGCCATTCAATTGCGCTGACATCCAGGTGATTGGTTGGCTCATCCAGCAGCAGCAGCTGAGGCTCTGAAACCAGCGCCCGCGCTAAGGCCACACGCTTTTTCCAGCCGCCGGATAAGGCACCGATTTTGGTGTCGGCAGGCAAGTCCAGGTGGGACATAATGGAGGCGATCAGCGAATCAAGGCGCCAGCCGTCCTGAGCTTCCAGCTCTTGCTGAAGATCCATCAGGTGCGTTAGGCTCTCTTCGCTGTCGTCCAGCGTGAGCAGCGCCGCATGATAGTCAATCAGGACCTGGCGCACATTACCAAGGCCTTCGGCCACGGCTTCGTAAACGGTGTGTTCCATATCAAACACAGGTTCTTGTGATACAAAGGCCATCTTCGCACCGGCTTCAATGCGAATGATACCGTCATCAAGCTTGTTGACGCCGGCCACGGCCTTGAGCATGGACGATTTGCCCGCACCATTGCGGCCGATCAGACCTACACGCTCGCCTGGGTCAAGAATAAAGCTGGCACCGTCTAACAGTGGCCAGTGACCGTAGGCTAAATGAGCGTTTTCTACAATTAATAATGGCATTTGATACCTTGAAGCAGGGGTTTTGCTTGCTTTGAATGTTTAATATATTGGCATATATTGCAC
>JBOFGM010000093.1:0-14968 GCA_051649105.1 Iodobacter sp.
TATTAAAGGAGAACAGGCGCGGTTCCAGCTCCGGCAGGCTGTAGCTGCAAATCGGGCAGGCAAATTTAGCCGAGAACCAGTGCTCTTTACCGCTGTCCATTTCCAGCGCAATGGCACGCCCTTCGGCATGGCGCAGCGCGGTTTCAAAGGATTCAGCCAGACGCTGCTTAATATCGTCACGCACTTTCAGCCGGTCAACCACCACTTCAATGGTGTGCTTTTTGTTCTTATCCAGCTTCGGCGTTTCTTCCAGCTCACAAATTTCGCCGTTGACGCGAACCCGGACAAAGCCCTGGGCGCGCAGCTCGTCAAATAAATCGACGTTCTCGCCTTTCTTACCCACCACCACCGGCGCCAGAATCATCAGCTTGGTTTCTTCCGGCAGCGCTAAAACATGATCCACCATCTGGCTGACGGTTTGCGATTCCAGCGGCTGTTTATGCTCGGGGCAGTAAGGCGTGCCGACGCGGACAAACAGCAGGCGCAGATAATCATGGATTTCCGTTACCGTACCCACGGTTGAACGCGGATTATGGCTGGTGGCTTTTTGCTCGATGGAGATCGCAGGCGACAAGCCTTCGATCAGATCCACATCGGGCTTTTCCATTAATTGTAAAAATTGCCGTGCATAGGCAGACAACGATTCCACATAGCGGCGCTGACCTTCCGCGTACAGAGTGTCAAATGCCAGGGACGATTTGCCTGAGCCGGAAAGCCCCGTAATCACAACTAAACTGCCGCGGGGCAGGTCGAGATTGACGTTTTTTAAATTGTGCGTGCGAGCGCCACGAATGCGAATTTGTGGGGCTTCGGATGATTCGATACGACGGTACGACATAAAGGCCGGTATCTGCAGTAAAGAGGAATCGGATAATATACCGGACTTTGCTGTTGAAAGTGCGTTGGAACCATTTACTTGATCATTAAGCCGATTAGGTACAGGGGTGAAATATGCCGCCAGCGATCATCAGAACCCCAATATACTGTCGCCATGAATCCTATAGAACTTCGTGCCTCGCTCGGCCTTGCCGGGCTTTATGCCCTGCGTATGCTGGGAATGTTTCTTATTCTGCCTGTGTTTGCGGTCTATGCCGGCAAATTACCCGGAGGAGATAACCATGCTCTGGTGGGCCTGGCTTTTGGTGCCTATGGCCTGACGCAAGCCTTATTACAACTGCCTTTTGGCATGTGGTCGGACCGGGTTGGCCGCAAAAAAGTCATTTATATCGGTCTGGCCCTGTTTGCCGTGGGCAGCGTGATGTGTGCCATGGCCGATCATGTGATCTGGCTGATTGTCGGCCGGGCAGTGCAGGGCGGCGGAGCCATTTCAGCGGCGATTACCGCTTTGCTGGCCGATTTAACCCGCGAAGAAAACCGCACCAAGGCCATGGCGATGATTGGCGGCAGTATTGCCACCACCTTTGCCATTTCTTTGGTGGCAGCGCCCACCCTGGCGGCCTGGATTGGTCTGCCGGGTATCTTTTTGCTGACAGCCGTGCTGACTATCGCCGCCATGATCGGTGTGCGGCAATATATTCCTGACCCGGTGATTTCCCGTTTTCACTCGGATGCTGAAATCAGTACCACCCGTCTGCCGGCAGTACTGCGCCATCCGCAATTGCTGCGGATGAACTACGGTGTCTTTGCCCTGCATGCCTCGCAAATGGCCATGTTTACGGTGATGCCGCTGTTACTGAGCAAAATTGGCGGTATCGGTTTATCGCATCACTGGTGGGTTTATTTGCCGGTGGTGCTGGTCGGCTTTGTGCTGATGGTGCCGGCAGTGATTTATGGTGAGAAAAAACAACACTTAAAAGAGGTGTTTATTTTTGCCATTGCCCTGATGCTGCTTGCTCAGCTGGGCATGGCGCTGTATATGCCGGATCTCACCATGATTGTGGTCTGGCTGTCGGTCTACTTTATTGCCTTTAATATTTTAGAAGCCACGCAACCGAGCTTAATATCCAAGATTGCACCCAGCGATGCCAAGGGCACTGCGATGGGCGTTTATAACACCTGTCAGTCGCTGAGTATGTTTATGGGCTCGGCCATTGCCGGCTGGTTATATCAGCATCAGGGTTCTGTGACCGGTGTGTTTCTGTTTTGTTCGGCTTTAATGGTGTTGTGGCTGTTTTTTGCCGCAGGCATGCAACCGCCGCTGCCGGTAAAAACACAAATGTTCCATATTGGCGATAATTGGACAGGCGATGTGCAGGCTCTGTCTGTTAAACTTGCGGCTATTGACGGCGTAAAAGAGGCCGTCGTTTTAATTGATGAACGCGTGGCGTTGCTGAAGGTCCTGCAAACAGGCTGGAACGAAGCCGCGGCGCGGCAACTTATTGAAGAGACAAGATAATGGCTTCATTGAATAAAGTAATTCTGATCGGCAATCTGGGTAAAGATCCGGAAAATCGCTTTTTGCCATCGGGTGGCGCGGTTTGTAATTTCTCTATTGCCACCACCGAAAGCTGGAAAGATAAGGCCACCGGTCAGAAGCAAGAAAAGACCGAATGGCACAATATCACCATGTATAACCGCCTGGCCGAAATCGCCGCGCAATACCTGAAAAAAGGCTCATCGGTTTATATCGAAGGTCGTTTGCAAACCCGTAAATGGCAGGATAAAACCACCGGCCAGGATCGTTACACCACAGAAATTATTGCCGACCAGATGCAAATGCTGGGTGGCCGTTCGGGTGGCGGTGCGCCGGCTGAGAGTGGTTATAACGAAGAATACAGCGCGCCTAACCAAAGTTATCAGCAGCAAGCTCCGGCTCCTGCCCGTCGTCCGGCTCCAGCCCCGGCTGCTGCAGCACCAAAGAGCTTTGATGATTTTGAGGACGATATTCCGTTCTAAAAAACACCTGAGACTTAAAGTGTCATGTTTTGTAAAAAAGCCCTGTAAATACAGGGCTTTTTTTATGCTTGTCCGGACTGAAAGTGAGAGTGTTTAAACACGGTGATACAGGGCCGTTCAATTTTTATTTGGCCGTGGTGGAATAGAAAATGCATCCGATAGTGAGTAAGCCGCTACGGGGGCGAGAGTGTGCAGGCACAGATCAATTGATCGGCTTAACCGAATCCCAATTGCCGCGAGTTTTGCCGGATAATCTGCCATATCGCCAGCCAGAACCGGTTCAGCGGATAATTAGGTTGAATATAACGAAGTTGAATTAACTGAGTCATAAAAATAATGCGTGAACGATTTAAAAATTGGTTATTGAAACGTAATTTTACCGAAAAGACTTGTAGAGGTTATCTAGCGGCACTTGGCGCAGATCATTTTGGTTTGGATGTTTTTCAGTGCCACGATACCGGACAGCTTGAAGCTCTGTATGCCGATTTTGGTTTAAATGGTCAATTTGCGGAGACAGGTAATAAAAGCCATGGCACGGTTCGAAATGCATTGGGCCGGTGGCTTGATTTTCAGAAAGAGCAAAAACAGGATCAAACCCGCATATTTCGGGTTGTCCTTACGGATGGCGCGATTAAAAACGGTTATATCTCAGTAAATGGCAATAGCCAATTTTTCTCTGCCGAATTTATTGCAGATAATACCGGTAATAGTCAGAGCACTTTTACTTTGATCTGGCCGGATGGCGAGCGGGTGAATACGCGTGTTCTTGGCCAATATGGACGCATTCAAGCGCGCTTTAATAAGCGATTTTCAGCTTTTCTCCCAAATGCGGTTGTAACAATTATTCAAGATTCTGAACAGAAAAATTGCTATTTGATCAGTGTAAATAACCCTCAAGAAACGCCTGCTCAAAAACAAATGGATGAGTCCAAAAAATTGTCACCACTTAATCAAATCTTGTTCGGACCACCGGGTACTGGCAAAACGTACCATACCATCAACCGTTCGCTGGCTATTCTTGATCCTGAATTTCTGGATGAACATCAGAATAATCGGGGGGCATTAACTGAGCGATTCAGAGTTTTACTTAATGAAGAGCGGATCCGCTTTGTGACCTTTCACCAGAGCTTCAGTTATGAAGATTTTGTTGAAGGATTACGGGCTGAGAACAATGAGACAGGCCAGCTGGAATATCGTGTTGAGCCTGGCGTGTTTAAACGAATTTGTGATGATGCGCGAGTGGGGGAGACCAGCAGCGAGAGGGGCATTCGCGCTAATCCGCGCATCTGGAAAATATCGATTAATGGCACGGGTAATAACCCGACAAAGGCTCACTGCCTGGATAGCAGCGAGATACGAATTGGCTGGGGGCTGGCGGGGGATCTGAGCTTGCCGATGGATGACAATACATATTATCAAAGTCTGAAATCTGGTGATAAAGGTACTTTGCAATATTTCACAGAGGAAATGTCGGCTGGCGATATTGTGCTTTGTATTCATTCTGCGGATCAGATTGGTGCGGTTGGTGTTATTAGTGGAGATTACCGTTTTGAAGCACAAACGCCTGCGGGAATTCGGGATGATTACCATAACGTTCGCCCGGTGAAATGGCTGTATCGTGATCTGCAATTACCAATACAACCTTTGAACGATAATAAAAGCTTTACTCAAAAAACGATTTACCAGATTGACCGGTTTTCCTGGGGTGATTTGCTGGCCTACTTAAATAAAAATGGTTGTACACCTATTGAGCAATCAGACAGAGATAAGCCATGCTTGCCCTATGTCCTGATTATTGATGAGATTAACCGGGGCAATATTTCACGTATTTTTGGTGAATTAATTACGCTGATTGAACCGTCTAAGCGCGATGGTTCCGATGAAGCATTAAGCGCAACGCTGCCTTATTCAAAAATCCAGTTCAGCGTGCCAGATAATGTTTACCTGATTGGCACAATGAATACCGCTGACCGCTCGCTTGCCGGGCTGGATATCGCGTTGCGCCGCCGGTTCTCTTTCAAGGAAATGCCGCCTCGTCCGGATTTGTTGGATAAGGTTACGATCCAGGGAATCAATATTGGCGGCATGCTGCGTATTATGAATCAGCGTATTACCGTGTTGCTGGATCGCGATCATTGCATCGGTCACGCTTATTTTATGTCGTTAGATAATGATTCATCTCTGGATCAGCTGGCTGTTATTTTTAAGCAGAACATTATTCCGTTGCTGCAGGAATATTTCTTTGAAAATTGGGAGCGGATTCGCTGGATATTGAATGATCAGAGTAAAGTTATTGCTCACGCGTTTATTGTGGAAGATGGCGATTTGGCGTTAAGCAATCTGTTCCCAAAGGTGCAGGATAAATTGCGCTTGTCGGTGCGTTGGCGATTAAATCAGGATGCGTTTCACAATATTGAATCCTATCGCGGCATTGGCGGCATTCAGCCAGGACAAGGTTAATGTTTGAACCGATTGTCGTGCGAGAATATGCACGTCTTACAACGGCGACTCTTGCCAGAAATACGCTGGATGAAGCACAGATATCTGAAACTGCTTTTGACTGGCTCTGTGAGTTGGCCGGGCGTTTTCGTAGCTCGGGGGCTTCGTTATTGCAGGTAGATGGTCGTCGTTGGCTCAGGCTGGATAACTATGTTGGCGTATTGGAAAGCCCATGCGGGCAAGTGATTGAGATCCTGCCCAAACATTGCAATGAGAATGATTGTGTAGCCGGGGCCCGCCGCTTAATGCGCAAGCTGATTGCAGTGGCTTTACAAATTTCCCCGCGAGAAACCGAAGCGGCCAGTCTTGAGTTATATGATGCTCCACTTGCTGAATGGGTCATGCAGCAGTTTTTGCTGGAACTGGATTATTTAATCAAGCGAGGGTTGCGCTTTGATTATCAGCGGGTTGACGAAGAGCAGCGCTATTTGCGGGGGCAGCTTGATGTGGTGCAGCAAATGCGCCAACCACCAGGTCGGCAACATTTTTTTCAGATCCGCCATGATGTTTTTTTGCCAGAGCGTCCAGAAAACCGCTTGCTTAAATCCGCGCTGGATTTAGTTTGCCGCCATACGCAGGACACCGGAAACTGGCGCCTGGCACACGAGCTGGCAGGTTTATTGCACGAGCTGCCAGCCAGCCGTGATCAGCAGCAGGATTTTCGGGCGTGGCGAAATGATCGGTTGATGGCTCATTATCAAACGGTAAAATCTTGGTGCGAGCTGATTTTGCATTGTCAAATGCCGCTGGCTGTAGCCGGCGGATATCGTGGAATCAGTTTGTTATTTCCGATGGAAAAGCTATTTGAGAGCTATGTGGAGCAGCAATTGCGTAAGGTGCTGCCCTGTGAGGCGAAGCTGCGCCGCCAATTGGCGAGTGAGTATTTGTGTCAGCATCAGGGGGATGATTTTTTCCAGTTACGCCCGGATTTGGCTTTGGAGTTTGCAGGGCGAAAATGGATTTTGGACACCAAGTGGAAATTGCTTGATGCAGGTGACCGCCATAATCATTACGGCCTGAAGCAGGCTGATTTTTACCAGCTATTTGCCTATGGCCATAAATACCTCGGGGGCGCAGGGGAGTTGATTCTGCTCTATCCATCATGGGGTGGGTTTGATGACAAAAACCCAATCAATTGCTTTCAATTTGATCACCAATTAACCTTGCAAGCCTTATCTTTTGACCTTCAGGATGATCGGTCGGCACAGCATTTTATAGATGGTTTACTTGCCAGCACGGATCCGTCACCTCGCATTTGAGTACCTTCGTGATGCCAGTCTGAAATTGAATCACTAGCGCCGAGGATGAAAGGGGCGTTGCCATATGGACCGGGATTCGCGACCTTGCCGTCAGGACTGCATGCCCTAAGCAGACTTGTGGCATTCAGAATGTGCGGACATGATCTCTGTGAGCTGATTTGTTCTGCCGCGGGCAGGATGCGGCTCCCCGGTCTGTTGCAGATTTGATCCGCGCACAGGCCTTTTTTACCCGCGGTGTTTGCGGCAGGTGAATCCCGATACGGCTAAGGGCAGGTGTTATTTAAGGGTATCCAATGAAAAAATATACTTTTGAGTCATCCAATGCTTTTGTTGAAGTTTTTGATATCCAACCCAGTCAGTCAGGCCCGCTTTCCGGCTTAAACTTTGCGGTTAAAGATAATATTGATATCGCGGGTTTTAAAACGTCTTATGGCAGTAAACCCTGGCGGGATTCGCACCCCGCAGCGGTTTATCATGCGCTTTGTATTGAGCAGTTATTGGCGGCAGGCGCGGTTTGCACAGGGAAAACCGTGGCCGATGAGCTGACCTACAGCCTGGACGGGGAAAGCTATTTTTATGGCACGCCGGTTAATCCTAAAGCCCCTGAGCATATTCCGGGCGGCTCTTCCAGTGGTTCTGCTTCGGCCGTTGCCTGTGGACTGGTTGATTTTGCCATCGGTACAGACAGTGCCGGTTCGGTCAGAGTGCCGGCCAGCCTGTGCGGGGTCTGGGGAATGCGGCCCAGCCTGCACCGGATCTCTGAAGCGGGTGTTTTGCCCTTTATGCCAAGCGTCAGTACGGTAGGGGCAATGTCCGGGCAATCAGACATACTCAATAAAGTAATGCGTGTTTTATTGCGCAGCCAGCAAGGCCCGGTACAAAAAATTAACCATATCTATTTATTGCAGGATGCCTTTGATATGGCTGATGCAGCGGTGCTTGCTGCTTTGGATGAAACGATTGAGTATTTAAAAAACATACCCAATATAAATATATCGTGTATCAGCTTAAAAGAAATAATGGGTGAAGAAATTAGCTTGAATCATTTCAATGAGCGGGCCTTAAGAGAATTGCAAACGGCAGAATTTGCCAATACCACCGGCAGCTGGGTGCAGCAATTTAATCCGGAAACGGGGCCTGGCTTTAAGGCGGGTTTTGCTAATGTGCTTTTATCTGAGCGCAGCAAAATCAGTGATGCATTATTTTTATGTGAGAAAATATTCCAGCGTCTTTTAAAATTTACCGCCGCTGGTGATTTATTTTGTTTCCCCTCTGTGCCTGTGGCAGCGCCCAAAAAAGGCTCATTAAATCATCTTGAAGCGGTGCTGGATTTTTATGGCAGAACCATGGCGGTAACCTCTTTTGCGGGTGTGGCCAGACTTCCGGAAATTACGATCCCGGTGAGCCATATCGCCGGTGTTCCTGTGGGGCTTTCTCTTGTTGCCGGGTATTATCAGGATGAATTTTTACTGGATGCGGCAAAAGAATTATTTGCCAGGGTTTAAATACCGTGTTCATCACCGATTTAAAGGCTGGGTAATGGGGCTTTGGCCAGATCTGGTTTTTATGTTTTACCCGGTGTAAATAATTTAAATCGTTATTTTCCATGGCGTCTCTTTTTTTATTTATACTTTTCTCTTCAAGGGTGATGGCTTATCCTTTTCCAGATCTGCTGCGATGACCACTGATACCGGATTACCTCCTTTTTTAGTTTTTTTATTTCCCTTGCTCAATGCGTTGCCCGATGAAATACGCGGGCCGCTGATTCAGAGTGGCTCGCAGCATCTGGCGCGGGCGGATGAGGTGATCTGGGCTGAGGGCATTGCCATCGA
This sequence comes from Iodobacter sp., assembly GCA_051649105.1. Lineage (GTDB taxonomy): Bacteria > Pseudomonadota > Gammaproteobacteria > Burkholderiales > Chitinibacteraceae > Iodobacter. The sequence goes on from JBOFGM010000093.1 coordinate 8,447, forward strand.
GTCGGTCTTGTTTTTATCCAGCGGGTCTTTATCGGCCACCTCCAAAACGGAAATGGGCAAACGCTCCTATTTATATGGTTTAATGCCGGCCGGTTCGATGGCAGGTTTGCATGCCTTATTTGAAGATTGCGAAACCCAGTTTTGCTTAACCGCGCTGCAAGAGAGCCATTATTTGCTGATTTCCCGGGTGGCTTTGCAGCAGGCGCTGGATCAATATCCGGCGGCATGGAAAATTTGCGCCAAAGAGTTGTCTGCCGGCACTAAATACCTGCTTAATTTCGTCAATTTACTGGCGCATACCAATGGTTATAAAAAGCTGCGGACCTTATTAATCTGGCTGGACCGGCGTGCTGCGCAGGCTCCTAATCAGTTTGGTTTAAAGCTTAATCAGCAGGATATTGCCGCCCGCATTGGCTTATCCAGAGAAATGGTTAACCGGATGCTGGCCGGCTTGCGCCAGGGCGGTTATATCACTCAGGATGACCGCGGGCATTTCCGGATTATCAAGCCACTGCCTGCTCATTTCTAAAGCAACCCTTTGTGAGAAATCGCACAAAGGATGTTGCCTCTTCGCCACACCTTTTAAGATGTTGTCTCTGTTTAGTCAGGCTTGGATCTGATTTATTCAACCTGTTTATCGTTTATCGCGCTGCTTTGGGGCGGATCAACGGTAACGCTTATGGAGATAGCAATGCCTGTTTCAATCAGAAAATTTCTTTGTGTCTTCATTCCTTTGCTGGCATTAAGCTTGCCGGCAGAGGCCAGAAATAACCGTATGGGCAAAGGCGCGGTGATTGGCGGTGTGATTGGCCTGGCTGCCGGCAACGGTTTAAAAGGTGCCATTGGTGGCGCGGTGGTCGGCGGAGGCCTTGCGGCTGTCACCGATAACGGCTGGAAAGGGCGGCGCTCCCGCCAGGCGGCGGGTAAGGCTGCCGTAGTAGGGGCCGTGATTGGTGGTGTGGCAGGCAATGGCCTGCGCGATGCATTGAAAGGGGCTGTGGTCGGTGGTGCTGCCGGTGCCATGCTCTCTCGTTAAAAGGAAATAAGATGAAACGTTTAATCCCGGTTTTACTGGCGGCTTTACTGGTGCCATTACTGGCGCCTCAATGGGCGGTCGCTGCAACGGCCCCTGCTTCGTACTCTTTAGATGAAGTGGCTCATTTAAGCTGCAGTCAGGCTTGGCAGAAGGCTGGCCAGTCTGTGGATAACGCCTTTGGTATGATCGAAACCATGAGTGTTTATTTATTGCAGGAGCGTAATCAGACGTTTCCGGATAACCAGGAAACCGGCAAGAAATTTGGTTTGTCGATCGATCAGCGCTGTAAGAGCGACCCGGATCAATTGATGCTGAATGCTGTGGATGCTGCATTACGGGAAGTCAGTAAATCTTAAGAAGACTCTGATTTAATTGTCATTCCCGCGCAGGCGCATAAACCGGATTTTCGCCTGCGCGTGAATGACGGCATAAATGGATTTAGCGGGAGTTTGGATTAAACCGGATTCACCATCTTGGCAGAAATGACGAACAGAAGTTATTGAATTTAATCAACGAGATAAATAATATTAAACCCGCCTGTGCGGGTTTTTTATTATTTTAAATAATCAGGATTTTTTAATAGCCACGGCATAATCTTATGCCGGGTTTTTTCATATTGGTTTATTGTTTTAAACATGGCTTTCTTTTGAAAATGACCGTTGATATTTGGCAAAGAGCGGGATTATTTACATTCAAATCATTGTTGTTAACTTTCATGATCTAATAGTGTCTCTTACAGGTATTTATCTGTATTTGTAATGGAGATACTGTGCTTATGCTTAAGCCTGACATTCCGTTGCGCTGTTTATTAGCCTGTGCACTGTTATCAGCTTGTGCCTCGGCTCCTCAGAGCCGTCAAGATAGTCTTCCTCTGCCCGACCATTATCCCGTGCCCTCTTCTTCCTCATCGCAAGCTGCTGTGGTGGCTTCGCTCGGCTGGAAAAACCTGTTTACTGATCCGTATTTGCAGGGGCTGATTGAAAATGCCCTTCGATATAACAGTGATTTGCAGGCAGCCAGTGCCAGAGTGGCCGAGGCCAAAGCCCTGTATGGCATTCAGGATGCCTCCCGCTGGCCGGTTATCGGCATCGGGGGAGAAGCCGGCCGCAGCCGTAAGCCCGCCGATTTGTCGCTCACCGGTAAACCTTTGCTGGGTAATCAGTTTCAGACCGGATTCAGCCTTGCCAGCTATGAGCTGGATTTCTGGGGCCGCGTCAGCCGTTTAAATGACGCCGCTCTGGCTCAGTTTCTGGCCACAGGCGAAGCCAGACAGGCATTTGAGATCAGCTTAATTGCGCTGGTTGGCAATAGTTATTTACAAAGTCTGGAGCTGGCCGAGCGGATTACTCTGGCGCAAAAAACACTGACCAGCCGCGAAGAGTCCTTGCGTATTACCCAGCGCCGGGTGGATGTGGGCAGTGCTTCCGATCTGTTGCTGCGCCAGGTGCAAACCCTGTTGTATTCCACCCGCAGTGAGCTGGCGGCATTACAGCGTCAGCAGGCACAAATCAGTGCCTTGCTGGCTCAGCTGACCGGACACGCCGTATTGCCTGCCGCCCATCGTCTGGCATTAAATCAGCAAGGTTTAGAGCGGGACATTGCCGCGGGCCTGCCGGGTGATCTGCTGTTGCAACGGCCGGATATCCGCGCTGCCGAGCAAAGATTGCAAGCGGGCAGTGCCAATGTGGCCGCGGCCCGGGCGGCCTTTTTCCCCACTATTACTCTGACCGGGATGGCTGGCATGGCCAGCCGCGATTTAGACAATCTCTTTAGTTCCGGCCAGCAAATCTGGAGCTTTGCCCCGCGCATTACCCTGCCCATCTTTGATTCCGGTATGACGCAAAGAAATTTGGATCTGGCCGAGGCGCGTAAACACCTGGCCGTGGCGGCCTATGAAACCACCGTGCGCACCGCATTTCGTGAAGTATCCGATGCTTTGGCGGCCCGTTTATGGCTGACCGAGCAGCTTAAACAGCAAACCGCACTGGTGCATGCTGAATCGGAGCGCGCACGTCTGGCAGGCTTACGTTACGAGCAGGGTGCGATTGCCTATATGGAGGTGCTGGATGCCCAGCGGGCGTTATTCAGTGCCGAACAGGTTTTGGTCCAGCTAAGGCGTGCCCGTTTATCCGGCACGGTTGATCTCTATGTGGCTTTGGGTGGCGGTCAGGAAGCCGTATTGCTGACGTCTGCCCGGCAGGTAAAGGAAGAAAAATGAAAATAACCTTGAAACAAGGATTGGCCGGAGCCGGCCTGCTGGCCGTGATTGCCGGTGCGGGCTGGTATTTTATGCACCGGGGCGATGATGGTCCGCGGGATTTTGTCAGCAGCAACGGGCGGCTGGAAGCCACCGAAGTCAATGTGGCCAGCAAAATGGCCGGGCGGGTACAGGAGATTCTGGTTAAAGAGGGCGACCTGGTAAAGAAAAACGATATTCTGGCCCGCATGGATACGACCGCTCTGCAGGCGCAGCTGTTGCAGGCCCAAGCCCAGGTGGCCAATGCCGTCAGTGCCAAAGAAACCGCGCTGGCACAGATTGCTCAGCGCAATGCGGATGTGGCCATGGCCAAGGCGGTGCTGATTCAGCGCAATTCCGAGCTGGATTTGGCCGGCAAAACGGCAGCCCGCTCTGCGGCATTGCTGGCCGAGCGCGCCACTTCGGTGCAGGAAGCCGATAACGACAGCGCCCGGGTGGCCAATGCCCGCGCCATGGTGACGGTGGCCAAAGCTCAGATTGCCACGGCCGAGGCTGGTATCCGGGCCGCTCAGTCACAGGTGAAGCAGGCCGAATCCGGCATTACGGCGGCGGAAGCGGGGGTGACCCGGCTGCAAAGTGATCTGGCCGACGGGGTCTTGCATGCGCCGCTGGCAGGGCGGGTGCAGTTCCGCGTGGTGCAACCCGGAGAAGTGGTGGGTAATGGCGGCAATGTGCTGAGTCTGATTGATTTAAGCGATGTCTATATGACCTTCTTTTTACCGACCACTCTGGCCGGACGGGTCGCGCTCGGTGCCGATGTGCGGCTGGTATTGGATGCCGCCAGCCAGTATGTGATTCCGGCCAAAGTGTCTTATGTCGCCAGCGTGGCGCAATTCACCCCAAAAACGGTAGAAACGGAAAGTGAACGCGAAAAGCTGATGTTCCGCGTTAAAGCCCGGATTGATCCTGAATTATTACGTAAACATATCGCTCAGGTTAAAACCGGTCTGCCGGGTGTGGCCCATGTGCAATTAAATGCCTCCCAGCCCTGGGCTGAGACGCTTAAAGTGAAATTGCCATGACTACCCCTGTTGTCCGTCTGAAAGGTCTCGTTCATCGCTATGGAGACACGCTGGCGGCAGATCAAGTCACGCTGGATATTCCGGCGGGTTGTATGGTGGGGCTGATCGGCCCGGACGGGGTGGGTAAATCCACCTGGCTGGGTCTGATTGCCGGCGCACGCAAAATGCAGGAAGGCGAAATTGAAGTGCTGGGCGGCGATATGCGCAGCAGCCGTCACCGCCGCGAGGTATGCAGCCGCATTGCCTATATGCCGCAGGGCCTGGGTAAAAACCTGTATCCCACACTGTCGGTATTTGAAAATATCGACTTTTTTGGCCGCTTATTTGGTCAGCCCAGGGCTGAGCGTAAAGAGCGGATTGAAAATCTGCTGGCCAGCACCGGGCTGAGTGATTTTTCCGACCGTCCGGCGCAAAAATTATCCGGCGGGATGAAGCAAAAGCTGGGGCTTTGCTGTGCACTGATTCATGACCCGGATTTATTGATTCTGGATGAGCCCACCACCGGGGTGGATCCCTTATCCCGCCGCCAGTTTTGGGAGCTGATTGCCGATATTCGCAAGCACCGGCCTGCCATGAGCGTGATGGTGGCCACCGCCTATATGGAAGAAGCCGAGCAATATGACTGGCTGGTGGCGGTGGATGATGGCAAGGTTTTAGGCACCGGCAGCCCGGCAGAAATGCGCAGCCAGACCGGCACCAAAACGCTGGAAGCCGCATTTCTGGCGATGTTGCCGGAAGAAAAGCGCCATGGGCATAAGGAATTAGTCATTCCGCCGCGCCCCTCGGGCATGAGCGATATTGTGATCGATGCCCAGGGCCTGCAAATGCGCTTTGGTGATTTTATTGCCGTGGATGATGTCACCCTGCAGGTTGAGCGGGGCGAGATTTTTGGCTTTCTGGGCTCTAATGGTTGTGGCAAATCCACCACCATGAAAATGCTGACCGGTTTATTGCCGCCCACCAAGGGGACCGCCCTTTTGCTGGGGCAGCAGATTGATGCCACAAATCTGGAAACGCGCCGCCGTGTGGGTTATATGTCGCAGGCGTTTTCACTGTACAGCGAGCTGACGGTGGAAAAAAACCTGGAATTACACGCCAGGTTATTCCATTTGCCAGAAGAAGAGGTCGCCGGCCGGCTGAGCGATCTGAGTGAGCATTTTGGTCTTGATTCGGTACTGAAGCAGTTTCCGGAAGACTTGCCACTGGGCATCCGTCAGCGTTTGCAGCTGGCGGTGGCGGTGCTGCATAAACCCGATGTGCTGATTCTGGATGAACCAACCTCGGGAGTGGATCCGGTGGCGCGGGATCAGTTCTGGGCATTAATGATTGATCTGGCCCGCCGGGATGGCGTGACCATCTTTATTTCTACTCACTTTATGAATGAAGCCGAGCGCTGTGACCGGATCTCGATGATGCATGCCGGTAAGGTGCTCGACAGCGGCACGCCCGCCGAGCTGGTGGAGCGGCGCGGGGCTGAAAACCTGGAAGAAGCCTTTATTGGCTATCTGGAAGAAGCGGGCGGCGTGGCTAAAAAGCCGGCTGCGGATCAGGATGCCGTGGTTAAAGCTCCGGAAGGCGTCAGCGCATCGGAAGACGCGGTCAATGCACCGGAACCCGTGGTGCCGGACGACGCCCAAAGCCCCAAGCCACATCGCAAGCTGCCTCGTTTTAGTCCGGGCCGCCTGCTTTGTTACAGCTCGCGGGAGGCGGTGGAGCTCAAACGCGATCCCATTCGCCTGACCATGGCGCTGATCGGTTCCTTATTACTGATGCTGGTGATGGGTTATGGCATCAGTATGGATGTGGAAAATCTGAATTTTGCGGTGCTGGATCAGGATCAGAGCGAGGCCAGCCATGATTATGTCTCCCGGATTGCTGGCTCCCGCTATTTTATTGAACGCCCGGCGCTGCAGAGCACGGAGCAGATTACCGAGCGGATACGCTCGGGCGAGCTGGCCCTGGCGATTAATATTCCGCCCAATTTTGGCCGTGATTTAGTCAATGGTGCCCGCCCGGAAATTGGTGTCTGGATCGACGGGGCCATGCCGATGCGGGCCGAAACTGTGAAAGGCTATGTGCAGGCCATGCATCTGACGACGCTTCGCGACTGGGCGGTCAGTGTGACGGGCATCGCTCCGCGCTCCCTGACCGATATTCAGATCCGGTTTCGCTATAACCCTGAGCTGCGCAGCCTGGTGGCGATGGTG
>JBOFGM010000094.1:0-5231 GCA_051649105.1 Iodobacter sp.
CGCCTGGGGCTGGGCCAAAAAGACCTATGGCTCGGACGAAAAAGCCCGCGACTATGTACAAAAACTGTTTAAAAACGTACCAGTTCTGGATACCGGTGCGCGCGGTGCCACCACCACCTTTACCCAGCGCGGTATTGGCGATGTTCTGCTGGCATGGGAAAACGAAGCCGAACTGGTGGTCAAAGAAATTGGTAAAGATAAATTTGAAATTATCGCGCCAAGCTATTCCATTAAGGCCGAACCGCCTGTCGCCGTGGTCGATAAAGTAGTCGATAAAAAAGGCACCCGCAAAGTGGCTGAGGAATATCTGAAATATCTGTATTCCAAAGAAGGCCAGGAAATTATCGCGCAAAACTACTACCGCCCGATTGATCCGGCCACTGCCGCTAAATATGCCAATCAGTTCCCGAAAGTAACCCAATTTGATATTGATGATGTTTTTGGCGGCTGGACCAAGGCGCAAAAAACACACTTTAGCGATGGCGGTACTTTCGATCAGATTTATCAGCCCGGCAAATAAGTAACAGGCGGGAGCCCTGCGCTCCCGCTGCCCGCCCATACCCAGTGAGTATCCCATGCCCCCTTCCGTCCCGGTTCACCATGCCACGGGCATTTTGCATGTCCCTGCAGATACCCTTGCCGACTGGCCAACGGCTCAGTTTGGCTTTACCAAAGAGCGCGGCATTGTTGTCAAGGCACTGGGGCTGGAGCTGACCAGTGTTTTTCAATCCATTTTTGATGCAAAAAGCCAAAGAGTAATCGGCGAAGAAGGCCTGCTGCGGGCCAGTATTCGCCGCAAAGCCATGGCTCCGGAAGAAGTCTTTAAAAGTGCCACCCGGGGCGAATGCCTGGTGGCTTTTGACCGGCTGTGCCGCAGCCTGCATTTAATGAACCATCTGGCAGGCCCCCACCGCCACCAGACCTTATTTTTAAATGTGCATCCTGAATTACTGATTGCTGTAGAGAAACAGCATGGCGAAGCCTTTGAGCGCATTTTGCAGGATCAGGGTTTAAAGCCTGCCGATGTGGTTCTGGAGATTCTGGAGTCGGCTATTCCAGGCGCCCAGGAAGACGATCTGACCCGCGCCGTGCAGAATTACCGCCAGCGCGGCTATCGGATTGCCATTGATGATTATGGCCAGAAAAATGCCAATCTCAGCCGTCTGCTGTCTTTATCACCGGAAATCGTTAAATTGGATAAGGTTCTGATCCACGCTGCGGCAGAACCCAAGGCACGCCGGCTGCTGGGGCAACTGGTGGAAATGTTGCATGGCATCGACAGCCAGGTCGTGATTGAGGGGATCGAAACCGCAGAACAGCTGGCCATTGCCACCGAAAGCGGGGCGGATTTCTTGCAAGGCTATTTTCTGGCTGAACCGCGATATTTCAATTCTGGCAGTTTAGTTATTTAAATAACACTCGATAGTCTTTGTGAAACTTAGCAAAGCAGGTAAAAATCGACGCTATTCCACACTCTGACAGAAAATCGCCATGCGCCTGAAACACTTGCTGACCGCCATCGCTCTCTGCTCCTCCCTGCCGGCGTTTGCCGACAGCACCCTGCTGAATGTGTCCTACGATGTCATGCGTGATTTTTATAAAGACTACAACCCCGCCTTTGCCAAATACTGGAAAGCCAAATCCGGGGAAGACATCACCCTGCAAATGTCGCATGGCGGCTCCAGCAAACAGGCCCGCTCGGTGATCGACGGCCTGCAGGCCGATGTGGTGACCATGAATCAGCACAATGATATTGACGCCATTGCAGATAAAGCCAAGCTGCTGCCCGCCGACTGGGCCAAACGCCTGCCAGACCATGCCGCGCCCTTTACCAGCCTGCAGGTTCTGATTGTGCGTAAAGGCAATCCTAAAGGGATTAAAGACTGGAATGATCTGACCAAAGCCGGCGTCGGCGTGATTGTTCCTAACCCTAAAACCTCGGGCAATGGCCGTTATACCTATCTGGCGGCCTGGGGCTATGCCGCAAAACTGCCGGGTGGCAATGAGGCTAAGGCCCGCGAATTTGTCGGCAGTATTTTTAAGAATATCCCGGTACTGGATGCCGGTGGCCGCGCCGCCACCACCACCTTTATGCAGCGCCAGATTGGCGATGTGCTGGTGACCTTTGAAAATGAAGCCGAAATGATTGCCAAAGAATTTGGCCGTGGCAATTTTGAGGTCGTTTACCCAAGTGTTTCGATTGAAGCCGAACCACCGGTGGCCCTGATTGATAAAGTGGTGGATAAAAAAGGCACCCGCAAGCAGGCAGAAGAATATCTGAAATACCTCTGGAGCCCGGCCGGTCAGGAAATTGCCGCCCAAAACTATCTGCGCCCGCGGGATAAAGCCATAGCGGCCAAATACGCCAAGCAATTCCCGGCCATTAAACTCTTTGGTATTGATGACTTTGGTGGCTGGCAAAAAGCGCAAAAAACCCATTTTGACGATGGTGCGATTTACGATCAGATTGCCGCCAGCATTGCCAAACGCTAAAACGCAGCGGCGATGCATTTAAACCGCATCGCCTGCGCATCACGATCTGCACTAGAAATAAGCCGCTCATCTTCTCATCTGGATTTCTCATGCGCTTCAAACAGCCAAGCGTGCTGCCGGGGTTTAATTTAAGCCTTGGTTATACGCTGCTCTATTTATCGGTCATTGTTTTACTGCCACTGTCGGCCTTATTGATTAAGACCAGTGCCCTGACCTGGGCGCATTTCTGGGAAATTATCAGTGAGCCGCGGGTGGTAGCCTCTTATCAGCTGACTTTTGGTGCCTCTCTGCTGGCCGCACTGATTAATCTCTTTACCGGGCTTCTGGTCGCCTGGGTGCTGGTGCGCTATCAGTTTTTTGGCAAACGCTTTATTGATGCGCTGGTCGATCTGCCCTTTGCTCTGCCAACGGCCGTGGCCGGTATTGCTCTGGCCACCATCTATGCACCCAATGGCTGGATTGGCCAGTATCTGGCCCCGCTGGGACTGAAAGTAGCCTTTACCCCGCTGGGTATTGTCATCGCCCTGACCTTTGTCACCCTGCCGTTTGTGGTGCGCACGGTGCAGCCGGTATTACAGGATCTGGAGCATGAGCTGGAAGAAGCCGCCTGTAGTCTGGGAGCCACCCGCTGGCAGATCTTTTATAAGGTGATTTTCCCGACCATTTTACCGGCGCTGTTAACCGGCTTTGCACTGGCCTTTGCCCGGGCCATTGGCGAGTATGGTTCGGTCATCTTTATTGCCGGCAATATGCCTTTTGTCTCTGAAATTACTCCTTTAATGATTATTTCCAAGCTGGAGCAATACGACTATCTGGGCGCAACGGCCATTGCCGTGGTGATGCTGGCGGTGTCCTTTGCTTTGCTGCTGCTGATTAATGGCTTGCAGTGGTGGGCGGCGAAAAGACTGGGAAGACGCAAATAATGCTTTCATTCCACTCTGATATCACCGATTTATTGATCACATGGCACAGGAGGCATCAATAATGGCTTCAACAATACAACGCTCTCTTGTTACGACAGAAAGCCGCACCGTCCGCTATCTGCTGACGGGCTTCGCCCTGCTGTTTATTGGGTTTTTTCTGGTGATTCCGCTGGCTTCGGTCTTTATTGAAGCTTTTCGCCAGGGCTGGCGGCTTTATCTGGCGGCGCTGATCGAACCCGATGCCGTGCAGGCGATCAAACTCACGCTACTGGTTGCGGCCATCTCTTTGCCCGCCAATCTCTTGTTTGGTATTGCCGCCGCATGGTGTATCGCTAAATTTGATTTTCGTGGCAAAAGCTTTTTAACCACCCTGATCGATCTGCCGTTTTCTGTTTCCCCCGTGGTGGCCGGTTTGATTTATGTACTGATGTTTGGTGCACAGGGCTGGTGGGGGCCATGGCTGATCGAAAATGATTACAAAATTATTTTTGCGGTACCAGGCATTGTGCTGGCCACTATTTTTGTCACCTTTCCCTTTGTGGCCCGCGAGCTGATCCCCTTAATGGAAGCGCAAGGATCCGATGAAGAACAAGCCGCCATGGTGCTGGGAGCCTCCAGCTGGTCTATGTTCTGGCGGGTCACGCTGCCCAATATCAAATGGGGCCTGCTGTATGGCGTGATTCTGGCCAATGCCCGGGCCATGGGTGAATTTGGTGCGGTTTCGGTGGTATCCGGCCATATCCGCGGCATGACCAATACCGTGCCGCTGCATGTTGAGATTCTTTATAACGAATATAACTTTGTGGGTGCGTTTGCCTGCGCCTCGATTCTGGCCCTGCTGGCGCTGGTGACCTTAGCGGCAAAAAGCTATGTGGAATGGCGCAGCGAACAACAGATGGCGGCCGACCGGCGCCATGCAGTAGAAGAATAAGCCACCGGCAACAGACCCATGCAGGGTGAACACCCCGTCATTTCGCAGACCTCTGAAGAGATCAGCAAGGAAGCAACGATGAGTATCGAAGTTAAAAATATTGCCAAGCGCTTTGGTGCCTTTACTGCGCTGGATAATCTGAACCTGGAAGTGAATTCCGGTGAATTGCTGGCACTGCTCGGGCCGTCCGGCTGTGGAAAAACCACCCTGCTGCGCATTATTGCCGGGCTGGAAACACCAGATCAGGGGCAAATTTTATTTCATGGCGAAGACGCCACCGACACCCATGTGCGGGAACGTCAGGTGGGATTTGTTTTCCAGCATTACGCCCTGTTCCGCCATATGACCGTTTTTGAAAATGTGGCCTTTGGTCTGCGGGTTCGCCCAAAGAAGACCCGGCCTTCTGAAACCGTGATCAAACAAAAAGTCCATGAACTGCTGAATATGGTGCAGCTGGACTGGCTGGCCGATCGTTTTCCGGCCCAGCTTTCCGGTGGCCAGCGCCAGCGGATTGCACTGGCCCGGGCTCTGGCGGTGGAACCCAAAGTGCTGCTGCTGGATGAACCCTTTGGTGCACTGGATACCAAGGTGCGTAAAGAGCTGCGCCGCTGGTTGCGCCGTCTGCATGATGAAATGCATATCACCAGCGTTTTTGTTACCCACGATCAGGAAGAAGCGCTGGAAGTGGCCGACCGTGTGGTAGTGATGAATAAAGGGCAAATTGAACAAATTGGCACACCGGAACAAGTCTATGACACGCCGGCCACCCCCTTTGTCTATCAGTTCCTGGGCGATGTGAATCTGTTCCACAGCCGGGTGCATGAGGGCTGGGCCGAGGTGGGTGGCGCACGCTTTGCCGCTCCCGGCAGCGCCCAGGCGGCCAC
>JBOFGM010000095.1:0-2004 GCA_051649105.1 Iodobacter sp.
AACCACACCGATCAGCAGTAAAGCCAGCAAAGGAATCGCCACCAGGAAAGCTAATTTTTTCGATGACTGCATATCGCTTAAGGCAAATGCCCCCATAAAACGACCAATCATCAAGCCCCCCCAAAAGAGAGCCAGATACGGGCTGGCTGTTTCATAGGTCAGGCCGCCCTGCTCGGGGCTGGATAAAAAGCTGATCAGCACACTACCCACAGACACTTCACCGCCCACATACATAAAGATGGCCAGCATCCCCAATACAGTATGCGGGTGCTTTAATGGCCCCAGACCACTGCTGCGCTGTACTTCTTTAGTGCTGAATGCCGGCAGATTTGCAAATTTAAAGAAAACAGCCAGCGCGAAAAATACGGCAGCCACCACCAGATACGGAATCTTGATGGCTTCAGTGCCATGGGCACCCGCTGTATTAAACACTTTGAAAATTAACCAGCCCCCGACAATCGGGCCCACGGTGGTCCCCAGCGAATTAAAGGCCTGCGCCAGATTTAAGCGGCTGGACGCTGTTTTTTCCGGCCCCAGAATCGTGACATAAGGATTAGCGGTGATTTGCAGCATTGCAAACCCAAGGCCCACCACAAACAGCGCAGTCAGGAAAAAGGGATAAGACAACATCTGTGCGGCCGGATAAAACAGCGCACTGCCCACCCCGGCAATCACCAGACCAAGAATCACACCATTTTTATACCCGATCCGGTTGATCGGATCGCCGTAAAAAACAGAAACCAGGTAATACAGCAAGGAGCCGACAAAATAGGCACCAAAAAAGGCAAATTGCACCAGCATCGCTTCAAAGTAGCTCAGCGTGAAGGCATCTTTAAAACGAGGAATCAACAGATCATTCCATACCGTCATAAAGCCCCACATAAAAAACAGCACCGTCATCAGTGAAAACGGAGCACGGAATGACTGCCCGGCAGAAGCCGTGGAGTCATAGCCCAGAGGCAGAGTGGTTGTACTGACGGTTGCCATTTAAATCTCCTGATTTGAAGCGATAAGCCGGAGCCAACTCAGCCAGGTTATAAAAAAGGCCTGTTGGCGGCCGGAGATGCACATTAACTGCTGGCGCGGATAATCAGTTCCACGCTTTGAAGCGCTTCGCCAGGCTGTTGCGACAACAGCGCCATCACCGCAGAGCGCCCCAGCGCCGCTTTATTGATGGCAATAGTGGAGATACCCTGATCTGCCACTGAGCCCACATTGTCAAAACCAATTAAAGCCAGATCGGCCGGAATTCTGATCCCGCGGCGCAGACACTCTTCTTTAACGATCAAGGCACAGATATCGTTAAAGCAAAATAAGGCGTCGGGAGGCTCAGGCAGGGCCAGTAATGAATCCAGCGCGGCAATGGCGCCTTCTTGTAATGACAACTCAGAGGGGATCAGCACTTCCAGCGCAGGATCGGCCAGCCGGCCGGCATCAAACAGCGCCTGGCGATAACCGCGTTCACGTTGCCGGATTGAATAATGCGCTAATGAGCCGGATAAAAAGGCAATCCGCTGATAGCCTTGTGCCAGCAAATGCTGCATAGCAAGGCGAGCGCCAGCCAGATTGTCCGGGTTAACGGCATTGATTCCGAGAATGAAATTATCGATTAAAACCAGCGGCTTACCCAGCCCGTGGATTAATTGCAGGATGGGGTGCTCGATATAGCCCGCGCACAAAATGGCATCCGGGGCATGCGTTTTGATTTGCCGGCGCAGCGACCCGGCAGGGTCCGGAATCAGCGTGGATAAGCGGATACCCAGCTCAGAGCAGGCCGACTCGGCCCCGGCAATCATGGCATCGTAAAATAAACGGGCCGGGCCGGTGGCATGCTGACCGTGCAAAACCAGCAAAATATGGCTGACGGGTGAATGCTGCAGACGCTCGCTTTGATAATGATGCTCAGCGGCCAGCGACATAATGGTTTCGCGCAGCTCTGCTGAAACGCCTGCCTGCCCTTTCAATGCCCGCGATACCGTGCCGACAGATACACCCGCTAATTTT
>JBOFGM010000096.1:0-4588 GCA_051649105.1 Iodobacter sp.
GTATTGCGACCATAAGCCAGAATCAATCAGCAGTACCGAAACCGAACCGCTGAATCCATTGAGTTGCATACGGTCACGCAGGTGATTCAGCCAGTGCACACTCCGGTCAAACCCTGTTTGTCCGCTTAATGCGGGAACGGGCTTAATTAAATGTTTTTCAACCGCCGCCCGCGTCGCTAATGCAACGCTTAAGCTGCCAGGATAGGCCAGCGTAAAGGGATTATTGATTTGTGAATCATAACCACAGGCCATTGTGGTTTGAACCGGGCTAATGAGCAAAGCGGCTGAAATAATAAGCGCTGTTTTCATTGTTAATCCCTTGTTTTTATTATGTTTAATACAAGTAATGGGTGGATAAATATACCCACCCATTACCGCCTGGCTAAGATTCAAACCATTAAGGCGTTACGATATTAAACCAGAAGTTAAAGTTGTCGAGTGAGTTCATAAAGTCTTCAATAATTTCCGGATTGCCTTCGAGTTTGATTTTCCCGTCGGCAATGGCTTTTTCTAAAGTGATTTCTTTAAGCTGAACCGCATTAAGCGTTTCTTTGGTCAACGTTAAAGTGGCATCGGCGGTTTTGGCCTGATGTTGCGTGTGATTCAATACCGCGTTTTCAACCTTCAGCGTGTAATGCTTTTTTAAGTCGGTAAAGTTAATGTTGATTGCATATTTTTTGCCTGTGGCTTTCTCGGCATTAAACCGAACCGCAAGAAAATCAAACAACATATCGGGGATCATGGCCTTGATGGTGTCTGGTGTTGCAGATTGCGTACCCCCTGCAGATGGAACCCCATTGCGTAATTCATAAGCGCCTTGTAAATACACGGAGCGCCATGGGCCGGATTCTGCCTGATAGCCCAGTTGTTCTAATGCATCAGCCAATAACTCTTTGGCTTCTGTATTGTTTGGATTAGCAAAGACGGCATGTTTCAGAACTTCTGCAACCCAGCGATATTCACCCTTATCGAAAGAGGCCTGGGCTTTTTTCAATACTTCAGCTTCGCCCCCCATAAATTCGATATATTTGGGTCCGACCATTGCGGGCGGCAAATTATCCAGATTCGATGGATTACCGTTATACCAACCCATATAGCGCTGATACACGGCGCGGCTGTTATGGCGCAAGGTGCCGTAATAACCACGGGTAGACCAATTGTTTTCGAGTTCAGGCGGCAGTTTGATTCTTTCCGCAATTTCTTCGCCGGTATAGCCCTGATTCATCAGACGAACCGATTGATCGTGCGTAAATTTATAGATATCACGCTGTTTCTTGAAATAATCAACGATGCTTTCATTGCCCCAGCGCGGCCAATGATGGCTCTGAAATTTAACCTGAACTTCGCCACCCCAGGTGTCGATTGTCTCGTCAAGGTAACTGGCCCATTTCAGCGCATCCCGTACTTGAGCTCCACGCAGCGTTAAAATGTTATGCATGGTATTGGTTGTATTTTCGGCCATCCATAATGCTTTGAATTGCGGGAAGTAAGTATTCATTTCGGCCGGCGCTTCAGTGCCTGGCGTCATTTGAAATACCATTTTGATTCCATCAATTTCTACCACTTCACCGGTTTTTTTAACGTCATGGGTAGGCAGAATCAAACCTCCCATACCCGATGAAACAGTCTGCCCTAAACCACCATTCACACTGCCTTGTGCATTGCGGGGCAATAAGGCACTGTACATATAGACGGCGCGACGACCCATGGCATTGCCGGCAATCACATTTTCAGAAACGGCGTGTTCCGTGAAGTGTTCGGGGGCGATGATCTGTACTTTGCCGGATTTCATATCGGCATCACTGACAATGCCCCGAACCCCGGCATAGTGGTCCACGTGGCTATGGCTGTATACAACGGCACTGATCGGGCGTTTGCCCAGCTGTTTGCTGACAAAATCATAAGCCGCTTTGGCTGTTTCTGGCGAAATCAACGGATCAAAAACGATCCAGCCTTTTTTGCCCTGAATAAAGGTGATATTAGAAAGATCAAAGCCACGAACCTGATAAATCTTATCGCTGACTTTAAACAGCCCATATTGCATATTTAATTGCGCATTGCGCCATAAGCTTGGATTGACCGTATCAGGTGCTGGCGCATCGAGTGTGATGAATTTTTTGTACGCTTCCAGATCCCAGACCACATTTCCTTTGGCATCTTTAATGGTCAGCGTTTCAGGTTTTGCAATAAACCCTTTTTGTGCATCGGAAAAATCGGATTTGTCATTGAATGGCAGTGCTTGCAATACGTCAGCATTAATTTTTTTAGTGTATTCAGTGGCAGATTTAGAAGATGTTGCTGCGCCAGCCTGGCTCAGTAAACCCAGTGTGGCAATGATGATGACTAATGGCTTTAGTTTCATGATTTACTCCAAAAAAGGTATGGATTTTTATTGCCAATTGTTGTAATGAAATTTATCGAAAAATAATTATAGGTAATAAATAATAAATATTAGCTTTCTATTGTTAAATGTATAAAGAAAAATATTAATGTGTTGCTGATTCGCCCATTAAACCCGCTTGTTTTTGATATGCATTTCATTCAAAAACAGTTCTGGTGTGAAGGCCATGGCATGGATCGCTTTGGGAGGAGGTCATCTGTTGCGGTTGTGTTACTGCGTTCACAAATTTTTTGCCGTTCTTCTGCCGTGGGGCTAAATTGCTTATGGACGGCAGGGGCCTGTTGAACCCCTTTTTATCCCTTTAAATTCCGGCATGTTGTTGGATAAAACATGCTGGCAGCTGAAAATTATGCAAATCCTGCACCGGCTTATCCTTACTGCCTTCGCTCTGGCTTTTAGTCTTTCTGCCCAGGCGAGGGAGCCCCTGCTGGTGGTGGGGCACACCCATCCGGATACCGATTCCATCTGCTCTGCCATTGCGGTGGCCCATCTTAAAACTGCTCAGGGCATTCCCGCGCTGGCCATCAGGCAAGGGGAGGTGCCGGCAGAAACGCGCTTTGTGCTGGATTACTTCAAGATTATCGAACCGCCTTTGATGACGCAGGTTGCAGGGCGGCAGGTTTTCCTGGTGGATCACACCGATTACTCGCAAGCGCCCGCTGATCTGCGGCAGGCAGAGCTGACGGGCTTTGTGGATCATCACAAACTGGGGGGTCTTGTCAGCGATAAGCCGGTAGAAGTCTGGGCCGCGCCAGTCGGGGCAACGGGTACGCTGGTGGCACGAATGTATGATTTTGCCGGGGAGGCTATTCCTGCCCCGATGGCCGGTTGCCTGCTGGGCACTATTTTGTCCGATACCGTCGTCTTTAAATCTGCCACCACCACGCCGCTGGATAAAGTCACCGCAGAGCGTCTGGCCAAACTGGCAGGGGTCAGCGATCCTGGTGCCTTTGGGCGAAAAATGCAGGAAGCAAAAGCGGATATCCGGGGCCAGTCGGCTGCCTCGCTGCTTAACCGCGATCTGAAAACCTTTGATATGTATGGCAAAAAAGTGGGAGTCGGTCAGCTGGAGGTGCTGGATCTGGCCACATTAACCCCGCTTAAGGCTGATTTATTGCAAGCGATGCAGGCCATTAAAAAAGAGGGTTATCACAGTGTTTTTCTGATGCTGACCGATACCACACAACAAGCCACGGATTTGTTGTTTGTTTCCGATGATCCGGCCGCAGTCCGGGCTGCATGGGGTATTGACCCCCAGGGGAATTCGGTCTGGTTGCCATCGGTCATGAGCCGAAAGAGCCAGATTATTCCTGCCCTGTTAAAAGCGTTTAAATAGAGCAGGGCCTTTTACCGCCATGGATACGGTGAGGTGACGGATGCACAGACTGCTGCCCATTACCCTGTCTGGTTGGTATGTGGATCTGATAAAAGTATGCCGGCCGTGCCTTGTAACGCGTCCTGGCCTGCCTGATATGCCGGGCAGGTCTCTGAAAGCGTACGCCGGTGCCGCTGTGCATTCTGAATCGTGAGGTTTTTCAGTTCGAGGTGACGGCCAGACCAATCAGGGAAAAGGGCTTGAAATACAGGCGGCTTATGGTGGGGGCAGAACTAAGGGGAATTACTCCGCCGTGCTTTCTGGTAACAGGCGTTCAAACTCTTTTTTGAGTACGGCATAGCATTCACAAGAGCGCTTTTCCAGCTCAGGGCGGTCAAGCACGGTGATATGGCCGCGGCTGTATGAAATTAACCCTGCTTTTTGTAAATTGCCTGCCGCTTCAGTCACGCCTTCCCGTCGCACCCCCAGCATATTGGCGATCAGCTCCTGAGTCATGGCCAGTTTGTTGGATTGCAAGCGATCCAGGCTCAGCAATAACCAGCGGCACAATTGTTGATCCAGTGAGTGGTGCCGGTTACAAACGGCCATTTGTGACATTTGTGTCAGTAATGCTTGTGTATAGCGCAGTAATAAATTGTGCATGGGCCCGGCAAGAAAAAACTCCTCTTTAATATACTTAGCTTTTAGCCGGTATGAATAACCCGCGCTTTGTACAACTGCGCGGCTGGGCGTTGTTTCGCCGCCCATAAACAGGGACACACCCACAATACCTTCATTGCCCACCACGGCAATTTCAGCTGAAGAGCCGTCTTCCATGACATATAAAAGAGAGACTATTGCGGTGGTTGGGA
>JBOFGM010000097.1:0-1635 GCA_051649105.1 Iodobacter sp.
GCCCTGATGGCACCGCTTGCATTTTGCGTATTGAATCGCTTCCCCGCGCCAGCATCACCCTTAACGGCGAACATGAACTGCTCCGCCAGATTCAGACCCGGCATACCCCAGAGGCGCTGGATTTTTTTAAGCATGGCGCCTCCATGGTCCTGGTGCTCAGTGATTGCCCGGGCAGAACCTTAGAAGATTTAATCAGCGAACCGGGCAGCCGCAGCGGCACCACCATCCAGCAGGCCATTTATCTGGCCAGAAAACTGCAACGCGCCACGGCCATTGCCCGTGCACTGGCTGCCTTACATGCCAGCGGCAAGCCTCATGGCCGGCTCTGGCCGGATCATATTATCATCGCGCCGGATCATTCGATTCGTTTTGTCGGCATGGCCGATGGCGGCGAAACAGAACTCAAAAAAAACCGGGCCGCCTACTTTTCCCCCGAACAAACCGGGCGACTGCGCGCCGAAGTCAGCCACCGCAGCGATCTTTATACGCTGGGGGTGATTTGCTACCGCATGTTTACCGGCCAGCTGCCTTTTAACAGCGGCGACACCTTATCCTTAATTCATGCTCACCTTGCCAAGGTTCCGGTTTCCCCCAGCGAAATCTCAGATACGCCCCTGGCGCTGTCCGCCATTATTATGAAATTGCTGGAGAAAATCCCAGGCCAGCGCTATCACACGGCTGCCGGGCTGGCGCACGATTTACAGCGCTGCACAGAAAGACTATCCAAAGGGCAAACCGCCCCATTTTCACTGGGAGACGACGACGAGCCGGGTATTTTGCACCCCTCCAACGCCCTCTATGGCCGTGAAGCGCAACGCCTCAGCCTGCTGGATGCCTTTTCCCGCAGCCGCAACCACGGTGCCGAAGTGGTTTTTATTGCCGGCTATTCCGGCATTGGCAAAAGCGCGCTGGTGCAGTCACTGCGCCCGGACATTATTATGGCGGGCGGCTTTTTTATTGAAGGCAAGTTTGATCAATACCAGCGCAGCATCCCCTATGCCGCATTTTCCAGCGCTTTTGATAAGCTGGTACGGCAATGGCTGGCCGAACCCAACCCGGAAGAATGGAAAAACCGGGTACTGGCTGCCGCGGGCAGCAATGCCAGGATTTTGATTGATGCCATTCCGGCCCTGCACTGGCTTTTAGGGCCGCAGCCCGCCGCCGCAGATCTGGGACCGGCCGAACTTTGCCACCGCCACAGCAAAACACTGGTCGATTTTATTCAGGGTATTTGCAATGAGCGCTCGCCGCTGGTGCTGTTTTTAGATGATTTGCAATGGGCAGACCCTGCCAGCTTAGATTTAATGGGCCAGCTGCTGACCAATATTCATAACAAACATCTGCTCTTGATCGGTGCCTACCGCAGTACCGATGTTTCTGATAACCATCCGCTGCTGCTCGCCCAGACCGAATGGTCTGCCCAGGATGTGCGCTGCACCCGGATTACGCTGCCCCCGCTGACCCCGGACCAGGTGAATGATTTACTGGGTGAAGCCCTGCATACATCGGATCACACCCTGCCACTGGCTAACCTGATTCACAGAAAAACCGGCGGCAATCCGTTTTTTATTGGCAAGTTGCTGCGCACGCTGGTGGATGAGGATTTAATCCGCTGGGACAGAAATACCCGGCTCT
>JBOFGM010000098.1:0-15437 GCA_051649105.1 Iodobacter sp.
CCACTTCGGGAGCAGTCACCGAAAAAGTAACGATCACCGTTACCGGCACTAAGATTACCTTAAATGGCAGCAACTCTTTAGTCTTAAATAAAGAAAGTTCACTGACCATCAGTTTAAAAGATGCCGCAGGTAAGGGCGTCGCTAAGCAAAAAATCGCACTTAGTTCCACTCAGGGAAATACCTTTAAAGTCAACGGAGCCGTTGCAACTGAAGCAACGACAGACGACACAGGGCAAGCCACAATCACCTACCTAGCCAACAAGGCAGGCAGCGATGTAGTTAAAGCGACAGGTCTTGGTGAAACCGCTACTTTAGATATATCCATCAGCAACAATACTTTCGACCTGTCGCCCAGTGCAACAGGCCAGGGCAACGTTAACCTCAGTAAAGTACCCGCCGAAGTAAACCTGAACAGCTTTGTTAAACTTGATCTGGTGTACTCCGTTGGTGGAGCACCGCAAAGCGGCATCCCAGTCACATTTACGGCAACCCGGGGCAATGTAATCGCTTCTGCCGCCCAGACCGATGCAAATGGTAAAGTGAGTGTAACAGTAAGCAGTACAACTGCCGGGGCATCTCAAATCACGGCAACAGCCAGTGGAATCAGCAATAATTACAACGTAGAATTTGTCGCGATTACACCAACTAAAGTTGTAGTTCAACCAGACTCTGCGGTTGTACGAGCAGGGGCAAGCACTTCCATCACCGCCATTGTCAGGGATGCCAGCAGCAATCTGGTTAAAAATCAGGTAGTAAATTTCAATCTGATTGATCCAACTGGCGGCAGATTGAGTATTGGCAGCGGCATTACCAATAGCTCAGGCCAAACCAGCACCAATTACACGGCAGGCAATAGCAGCAGTGCAAAAGACGGCGTAACGATTACCGCAACACTGGCAAGCAACTCCTTAATCACCTCAAGCACTCAGGTTACTGTCGGGGGTAAATCACTATTTATCCGCTTGGGGACAGGTAACCAAATTGAAGATAAAAACTCGACTCAAAATATCACGCCATACAGTGTGATTGTTACAGATTCAGCTGGTAACCCTGTTCCAGGCGTACAAGTTACACTCGCGATTATTCCAACTGGTTATTTAAAAGGCGTTTACCGGCCTGACGGTGATAGTGACGGTGATGGTAAGCCTGATTTCTGGCTACAACATCAATCAGCAGTGTGCCTGAGTGAAGATAAAAACAATGATGGTATTCTTGATCCGGGTGAAGATGACCCTGCTGATGGCAACGGCAACGGCAACGGCCGATTAGAACCTGGCATTGTTGCAACGGTCTATGATGCGCTTAATCCAGCCAGTACTACGGTAAAAACGGATGAGACAGGCAGTGCGTTCATTAAAGTTCTCTACGGAAAGAACTACTCTCATTGGGCCGTCGTAAAACTTCAGGCCACAATCAGAGTAGAAGGAAGTGAGTACTCGAATGTAGCTGTGTTTGGCTTACCTGGTTTAGCAAAAGACTACATCGATATCAAAGTTGCACCACCAGGAGCGATAAGTCCATTTGGGACGGCGTTTTCCTGCACAAATCCAAACTAACTCTCAATCACCCCACCTTAATCTAAGGTGGGGTTTTTTATTCCCCATCCCACAAATAAACCTTCAAATTTATCTTCCCGGCTTCATCAAATTCAATCCCTTCGCACTGTAATAAAAAGCGCTGTTCGTCATCATTGCCATCCAGCCCTCTTGGGCTGACTTTGCCCTGGCCGTTGATCACCCGCTGCCATGGCACGGGGGTGTCATGCAGGCACTGGCCCACAAAGCGGGCATGGCGGGGATAGCCGGCCAGTCTGGCGATCTGCCCGTAGGTGGCGACTTTTCCTTGCGGGATTTGCGCCACGATACGGCGGATTGCGGTGGCAATTGCGCTCATCATTGATCCTTATCTGCAAAATACGCGGTCAGATCATATAAAAAAGCCCGCAGGGCAATCTCCCGGCGGGCTTAAATGATCATTAAAGAGGCTTAACGTTCTACTTGGCTGACATCCCGCACGGCACCGGTATGCGCCGAAGTGGTCATTGCCGCATAGGCACGCAGGGCCGGAGAAATATAGCGCTGACGATCCACCGGTTTCCAGGCCTGTTTACCGCGCGCTTCCATTTCAGCACGGCGCGAAACCAGCTCGGCCTCATCCACCGCCAGGCGAATGCTGCGCTGAGGAATATCGATCTCGATGGTGTCGCCCTCATGCACCAGGCCAATTAAACCGCCATCTGCCGCTTCCGGGCTGACATGGCCAATCGACAGGCCCGATGTACCGCCAGAAAAGCGGCCGTCAGTCAGTAGTGCACAAGCCTTACCCAGACCTTTGGATTTTAAATAGCTGGTTGGATAAAGCATTTCTTGCATACCCGGCCCGCCTTTAGGTCCTTCGTAGCGGATCACCACAATATCCCCGGCCACAATCTGATCGGCCAGAATACTAGCCACGGCATCATCCTGCGATTCAAAGACACGGGCGCGGCCGGTGTATTTAAGAATGGAGTCATCCACCCCGGCGGTTTTCACAATACAACCCAGCGGTGCGATATTGCCCGATAACACGGCAAGACCGCCATCCTGGCTATAGGCATGCTCTTTACTGCGGATACACCCTTCAGCGCGGTCCATATCCAGCTCCGGCCAGCGCATCGACTGGCTGAACGCGATGGTCGTAGCCACACCGCCAGGCGCGGCGCGGTAAAACAGATGCGCAGCGCTGTCTTTATCCTGGGCCATAATATCCCAGCGGGTAATCGCTTCGCCGATGGTTGGCGCATGCACTGTTTTTGCATCACGGTGAATCAGGCCGGCGCGATCCAGCTCCGCCAGAATCCCCATCACCCCACCGGCACGGTGCACGTCTTCCATATGATATTTCTGTGTGGCCGGTGCTACTTTGGCCAGGCAAGGCACACCACGCGAAACACGGTCGATATCACTCATGGTGAAATCCACTTCGGCTTCAAAAGCCGCCGCCAGCAGATGCAATACCGTATTGGTCGAGCCGCCCATAGCCACATCCAGCGTCATGGCATTTTCAAAAGCGGCCTTGGTGGCGATGCTGCGCGGTAAAACCGAATAATCATCTTGCTCATAATGACGCTTGGCAATTTCAACAATGGTGCGGCCAGCTTCTAAAAACAGTTGTTTACGATCGGCATGGGTGGCCAGCATCGAGCCATTACCCGGCAGGGATAAACCCAGCGCTTCGGTCAGGCAGTTCATAGAATTGGCGGTAAACATCCCGGAGCAAGAGCCACAGGTAGGACAAGCGGAGCGCTCGACCGCGGCCACTTCTTCATCGCTGACACGGCTGTCTGCGGCTTCGACCATGGCATCCACCAGATCCAGCTTTCGCACACCGCCCTTCCAGTCCACCTTACCGGCTTCCATCGGGCCACCAGAAACAAAGATCACCGGAATATTCAGCCGCAGCGCGGCCATCAGCATACCAGGGGTGATTTTGTCGCAATTAGAGATACAAACAATGGCATCGGCACAATGGGCGTTGACCATATATTCAACCGAATCGGCGATCAGATCACGGCTGGGCAGGCTGTACAGCATGCCGGAGTGGCCCATGGCAATGCCGTCATCCACGGCAATGGTATTAAATTCTTTGGCGATACCGCCCGCTTTTTCAATTTCTCTGGCCACCAACTGGCCCATATTATGCAAATGCACATGCCCTGGCACAAACTGAGTAAATGAATTGGCAATAGCAATAATCGGCTTATCAAAATCACCGTCTTTCATGCCGGTAGCACGCCACAGGGCGCGGGCGCCGGCCATATTACGGCCGTGTGTGGTAGTGCGGGAACGGTAGACAGGCATAATAAAATCCTTGCAGCAAAGTAAATCAATCAAGAAAAAAACTTCAAGTATCTGATTCGCCGCCTTAGCTCCTTACAGAACCGGTTCCTGGATAAAGGAGGGTTCAGGGCAGAAAACGGCAGATCGACTCTGCACAGCAAAAGTGATTTTGTCACTTTAACAAGCAGGGGCAGGCTCTGCTGACGTGATTCCACGCCAGAACTGAGCCTGGCAAAGCCTGAAGGAAATATTCGGGCATAAGGCTTAGGGTATAATCGGCCCATTTTATCGGAAGGCTGGTTTGCATGCTAATTCATCCGCAATTTGACCCGATCGCCATCCATCTTGGCCCTGTGGGCATCCACTGGTATGGGCTGATGTATCTGCTCGGCTTTATGCTGTTTTTGGTGCTGGGGCGTATGCGCGCAAGACAGTCTGTCAGCTGGAAGCCGGCCGAGCTGGACGATCTTTTATTCTATGGCGTGCTCGGGGTAATTCTGGGCGGGCGGCTGGGTTATGTGCTGTTTTACAAGCCGGATTTTTATTTTTCGCATCCGCTGGATATTCTTAAAGTCTGGGAAGGCGGCATGGCCTTTCATGGCGGCTTCTTAGGTGTTTTAGTGGCCATGTGGGTGTTTGGCCGCAAAACTGGCCGCAGCTTTTTTCAGGTTACCGATTTTATTGCCCCGCTGGTGCCGCTTGGTTTGGCTGCCGGCCGTCTGGGTAACTTTATCAATGGCGAGCTCTGGGGCCGCGTTACGACCATGGATATGCCGCTGGCGATGATTTTCCCGCAGGCGCATGACGGCCTGCCGCGTCATCCTTCGCAGCTTTACCAGTTTGCACTGGAAGGCGTGCTGCTGTTTATTATGCTTTGGCTGTACTCGGCCAAACCACGCCGTACCGGCCAGGTCTCAGCGCTGTTTTTACTGGGCTACGGTCTGTTCCGCTTTATTGCCGAATTTGCCCGCGAGCCGGATGACTTTCTGGGCTATCTGGCCATGCATCTTTCAATGGGGCAATTGCTCAGCCTGCCGATGATTTTAATCGGTGCACACCTGTTTTGGTGGAGCAGTAAAAAGCGTTAACCCCCATCAGCGTCTAAAGTAAACACAGATCCCTTGCAGCACCAGCGCTTTCAAGCCTGGTGCTGCTGACCCATGCAGAGAACCCATATGAAATTACGCTCCGCCGCCCTGTTAGCGCTGGCTGTTGCCGGCTTTTGCCATGCCGAAGACGTATTAAGAGTCTCAGCGATTCCTGACGAATCCCCAACCGAGCTGCAACGTAAATTCACGCCCCTGGGTAAGTACCTTGAAGCCGAATTAGGCATGAAAGTGCAGTTTATTCCGGTAACCGACTATGCCGCCGTGGTCGAGGCGCTGGCTGGAAAACGAATTGATCTGGCCTGGCTGGGCGGTTTTACCTTTGTGCAAGCCAATAAACGCGGCAAGGTAACGCCTCTGGTACAGCGAGAGGAAGATGCCCGCTTCACCAGTAAATTGATTACCGCCCGCAGCGATATCCATAGTCTGAGTGATTTAAAAGGCAAATCCTTTGCCTTTGGCTCGGCCTCCAGCACGTCCGGCCATTTAATGCCGCGTTATTTTATTGAAAGCAACGGCATCGATCCGGATAAGGACTTTAAAGGCTTACCTGCCTACTCGGGCACCCATGATGCCACCGTGGCCTGGGTGGCATCCGGCAAGGTCGATGCAGGCGCCTTAAATGCATCGGTCTGGGACAAACTGGTTGAGCAGAAAAAAGTGGATACCAGCAAGGTACATGTGTTCTATACCACGCCGCCTTTCTTTGATTACAACTGGACCATCCGCTCTGATCTGGACGCAAAAATCGCCGCAAAATTAAAAGCAGCCTTTTTAAAGCTGGATGCAAAAAACCCGGCGCATAAAGAAGTCCTGGATTTGCAGCGCGCCAGCCGTTTTATTCCTACCTCAGCCGAAAACTATAAAGCCATTGAAGCATCGGCTAAAAAAGTAGAACTGATTAAATAAGCACAGCCCCTCCCTTGGCGGAGGGGCTTGCTGCCCATCCTCCGGTAACTCCAAAGCACACCATGTTCCAACTGCAATCTGTTTCGCTCAAGCTGGGCACCCGGCGGGTGCTGGAAAATATCAACCTGGCGGCGAGCCAGGGCGAGCAAATCGCCCTGATCGGGCCATCAGGAGCGGGGAAATCATCCCTCTTGCGTCTGACCGGCACCCATCATCAGCCCGAGCAGGGTGAAATCAGCCTGCTGAACCAACCCCCATGGCAGCTGCCGGCAGCAAAGCTAAAACAACTTCGCTGCCGCATTGGCATGGTGTATCAGGCCCCGCCCCTGCCCGGAAAAAGCCGGGTGATTACCGCCATCGCAGCCGGAAGGCTGGGCAAGCAATCGCTGTGGCCCTCTTTATGGTCCCTGGTTTATCCACAAGATATCGAAGAGATCCGCCAGATTGCAGAGCAGGTCGGGCTGGCGGATAAATTATTTATGCCTTGCGATACGCTATCCGGTGGGCAATTACAGCGAATCGGGCTGGCACGGGTGCTCTGGCAAGCCGCTGATTTAATCCTGGCCGATGAACCGGTCTCGGCACTGGACCCGGTACTGGCTGAAAAAACCATTGCCCTGCTGACCCAGCATGCCAGGGCCCGCCAGGCCACTTTACTGACCAGCCTGCATTCGGTGGATCTGGCACTGCAGTTTTTCCCGCGCATTATCGGTCTGCGAGATGGCCGGATCCAGTTTGATTTACCCGCCGGGGAAGTGACACCGGCGCTTTTAGCGGCCCTCTATGCCGGCGACAGCCCGGAAGCGGTATTAGCAAAACCTGCCGCGCGGCCCCTGGGCGCGCCATGCTAGCCCGGCTTAAAGATCCGGCGGCCCCGCAGCGCCTTGCCATTACGCTTATCGTGATTGCTGTTTTTGCCCCAGCCTTTCAGCTCAACGGCTTTGCCCCATCCAGGCTGTGGGAGAACGGCACCTTTGGCCATTTAGGCATTTTTCTGCTGAGTTTTTTCCCGCCAGCCCATTCCAGCGAATTTTTAAGTGAAATACTGGCCGCCACCCTGCAAACACTGGCGGTCGCCACCGCCGGTTCGGCATTAGCCATGCTGGCAGGCTTTCCGGCCGCCCTGCTCTGCACCCGGGCACTGTCTGTCCCTTTGCTCACCGCTGGCAAACGCCACCCGGCGGCAAGGCTTGGCGCGTCCTTGCTGCGCAGTATGCTGGTGATTATGCGGGGCGTGCCAGAGATTGTCTGGGCGCTGCTGTTTGTCCGCGCCTTTGGCCTTGGCTCTACCGCCGCCGTGCTGGCGCTCGGGCTGGCCTATGGCGGGATGCTGGGTAAGGTGTATGCCGAAATTTTAGAATCCCAGCCCAAAGAGCCCGCTGCGGCTCTCGCTGCCAGTGGCGCTTCCCGCTGGCAGATCTTCAGCCATGCCCTGCTGCCTCAGGCGATGCCGGAACTCTTGTCTTATTCGGTTTACCGCTGGGAATGCGCCATCCGGGCCTCGGCGGTAATGGGCTTTGTCGGCGCGGGAGGCTTAGGCCAGTTACTGGATACGGCCATCAAAATGATGAATGGCGGTGAAACAGGCAGCCTGCTGATCGTCTTTTTACTCCTGGTCACCGGCACCGAAGCGCTTAGCCAGGCGGCACGCCGGGCGCTGGATCACCATATAGGGAAGTTAATACTCTGTGCGCTGGCCATGCTGCTCTTTTCAGTTGGCTGGTTATGGAGTGACTGGCAGCAAGCCTTTAGTGCCGGCAGCCATTTACTGACCTATCTGTATGATTTTTTCCCTGCCGACTTCAGCGCTCCTCATCTGGAGCTGATCGCCCGAGGCACGCTGGAGACACTGGCTATTTCCGCCACCGGCACCCTGCTGGCACTGGCCGGCGCATCCCTTCTGGCCTTACCCGCCGCCGGGCGCTGGGGTAATGGGGCAAAAACGGTCGCCCGGCTGTGGCTGAATCTGCTGCGGGGTGTGCCCGATTTGCTCTGGGCGGCACTGATGGTGCTGGCGGTCGGTTTAGGCCCCTTTGCCGGCATGCTGGCGCTCGCCCTGCATACCTGCGGCGTATTGGGCAGGCTGTTTACCGAAACACTGGAAAACGCCGACCCCCAGCCCTTTAATGCCCTGATCTGCTCAGGCAGCAGCCGCTTTGGTGCTTTTTGCTATGGTCTGATGCCACAGGTCACTGCACAATGGCTTTCCTATACGCTTTATCGCTGGGAAAATAATATCCGTATGGCCACGGTGCTGGGTTTGGTCGGGGCTGGCGGTTTAGGCCAGCAGCTCTATTTCACCCTGTCATTATTTCAGCAGCAACAGGCTGCCACCATTATTATCGCCATGCTGGCTCTGTCCTGGCTGGTTGAACAGCTCAGCCGCTTTTTACGTCAGAAACTCAATTAAGCCAACCTGGAGTACCCGATGCCCGAGATGTTCAGCGCCGATATTGGCTGGTGGATCATTGCCTGGATTTTAATGATCTCCGGCCTTCTGGGCACCTTTTTGCCCTTTTTGCCCTCAACCCCGTTTATCTTTGGCGGTATGCTGCTGGCCGCTTATTTAGATCATTTTGTACGTGTGGGTTATGGCTCGCTCACCGTCCTGGGCATTCTGGTGCTGCTATCGATGGTGCTGGATTATATTGCCGGTGCAATGGGGGCCAAAAAAGCCGGTGCCAGCTCTGCCGCAGTCTGGGGCGCCCTGATCGGCAGTGTGCTGGGGCTGTTTGCCGGCCTGCCGGGGCTGATTCTGGGGCCATTACTGGGAGCCGCCGCCGGGGAATTCTGGGCGAGAAAAGATCTGATTCAGGCAGGAAAAGTGGGCGTCGCCACCTTTATTGGCATGTTGCTGGGCGCGGTGGCCAAGATCGCCATTGGTCTGGCCATGTTTGCTGTCTTTGCCTTTGCCTGGTGGGTTTAAACCTGCCGCCCATCAAAAAAGGAGCTCAGGCTCCTTTTTTTAAAACCAGCGTTTGGCCCGGAAAAACAGCGTTAAACCAACGCCCAGCACCGCCATCATGCCAAGTACCGCAAAATAACCCCAGCGCCAGTGCAGCTCGGGCATCACTTCAAAATTCATGCCATAGATCCCGGCGATCAGGGTCAGCGGCATAAAGATGGTGGTGAGCACGGTTAAACGGCGCATTTCAATATTCATCCGGTTCGCCTGCAAAGACATATAGTTGTCTTGCAAGGAATTGATCAGATCCCGCAGCGCCTCGCCGCTTTCAATCATTTGCACCACATGATCATATACATCACGCAAATACAGCTGGGTTTCATCCCGGAAAAAATCTGCCTCATCCCGCTGTAAAGTATTCATCACTTCGCGCAGCGGCCATAATCCGCGCTTTAAATACTGCATAGTGCGCCGCAAGGCCTGAATTTCCTGCAACTGAAGTGGATCAGGCCCGCTGGCAATCGCATCGTCCAAGTCTTCGCAACGATCACTAATGGCTTCGAGCACCAGAAAATACCGGTCCACCAGTTTATCCAGCAGGGTATAGACCAGATAATCCGTGCCAAAACGCCGTAACTGCGACTGGCTGGATTTCAACCCTTCCCGGATCTGATTAAAGGTGCCGCTGGGCTTTTCCTGAAAGGTCAGCACATAGTTTTTGCCCAGCACCATAGAGACATGCTCGCTGCTCATTTCTCCTTCTGCATTCACACTGACCAGGCGGGCACAAATAAAGATATAACCGGGAAAGACCTCTACTTTAGGTCTTTGCTCGGTATTCAGAATATCTTCCAGCACCAGGGGATGCAGGCCAAAACGCCGGCCAACCACCTTCAGCAGATCAATATTGGCTAAGCCATGCAAATTAAGCCAGAGCAGGGGAAAGCGCGGCTGATAGCTTTCACCCTCTTCCAGTGTGCTGAAATGCGTTTCATGAAAATAATCTGAACCCTCACCATATTCAATCAGGGTCGCCAGCGTTTCATCGGCGCTTCGTGGCCCGACATATTGCAGGGTGCCGGGAGCCATCCCGGCCTTACTGGCCGTTGGAACCGTTCTTAGCTTACGACGAGCAGCTTCATGCCGATGTTTTGCCACGCATTCACCTCCTCAGTCAGGGCATAGGCGGTTAATGGGTTAGCCTCCAGCCAGAATGGATCGATTTCCAGTAAAAACTGCTTACTATTGGCCTCACAACGCAGCAGAGGCAGCTCAAAATCGGTACGGGAGCGGCAAAAAATGGTAGCCAGCCGCAAAGCCAGAATGGCCGACCATTCCACTAAATCAATTTTCTCATTACTCAGCTTACCCAGCCCGCCGCGGTGAGCAATCACCAGTCTGGCCAGCAGGGCCTGTTCCCGCTTGGAAAAGCCGGGCATATCGGCATGCTGCAAAATATAGGCCGAATGCTTGTGATAGCTGGCATGGGCAATGGAGCGCCCGACTTCATGCAAAGCGGCCGCCATATTCAGGCGATGCGCACCAATGGCGTCATCGGCCACCATGCGGCCGAACAGCAGGCCTGCAAACTGGGCCACCCGGTCGGCCTGATAAGGATCGACATGATAACGGCGCTGAAACTGCTCAACCGAGCGGTGGCGGATATCGTGTTCCGATTGCCGGCCGACCAGATCGTATAAAACACCGTCACGCAGCGCGCCAAAGGTCACCCCCATCCGCTCCACGGCCAGCATATCAAAGACCGCCATCATAATGGCAAAGCCGCCAGGCAGAACCGGACGACGATCGGCACGTAAACCGTTCAGCTGTACCTTATCCACATGCCCTGCCGCCAGAATATGCTGACGCAAGCGATCCATTCCGGCCCGGGTAATGCCCAGCGCAGAAAAATCATTCAGCTCTAAGATATCGGCAATAGAGCGCGCCGTGCCGGAGGTCCCCACGGCCCGCTGCCATTGTTCATGATTAAAATCCGGCACCAGAGACAACAACATACCGCGCGCCGCCAGCTCCGCTTCTGCCAGCCGGTCGGCCGTAATCACGCCATCCGGGAAAAAACGTAAGCTCCAGCTGACACAGCCCATAGGCACGCTTTCGGTACGGAAGATTCTGAAATGGCTGCCGGTAATCAGTTCGGTAGAACCGCCGCCAATATCGACCACCAGCCGTTTATCCCTGGTGGCCGGCAGGCTGTGCGCTGCCCCAATATAAATCAGCCGCGCCTCTTCCCGCCCGGCGATCACCTCAATGGGAAAGCCCAGAGCCGCCTCGGCCTGAGGCAAAAAAGCACTGGCGTTTTTGGCAACCCGGAAGGTATTGGTGGCCACGGCACGGACACATTCAATGGGTAAGCCGCGCAAGCGCTCACCAAAGCGGGACAGTGCTTCAATAGCCTGCTGCTGCGCTTCTGCAGTCAGCGCGCCTGAAGCATCCAGCCCTGCGCCAAGTCGCACCGTTTCTTTTAATGAATCCAAGGGAAAAAGAGCACCTTCAACAACGCGGGCAATTTGCAGGCGAAAGCTGTTGGAGCCAAGATCAACTGCGGCAATGATTGGATAATCAGGCATGTAAATACCGAAATGAGAGCATGGGCGCTACGATAGCGTGCCCCCGCCTTGCTGGCAAACAGGAAAATCCCCACAAGCAAAAAGGACAAAGACAGTTTGCACCGTCTTTGTCCTTAAACTGCAGAAAAATGCATTTAAATCGACTTATCCGAGGGCAACGCGATCCACTTCTTCCTGGTTTTTATGGCGTACATCCTGCCCTTTAACCAGAAAAATAACCTGTTCTGCAATGCTGACCGCCAGATCGCCAATCCGCTCGATGGCCTTGGCAATCCACTGAATTTCTAAGGTAATGGTAATAGCGCGCGGATCTTCCATCATCACAGTAATCAGCTGACGTTGCAGCGCACGATATTCATCATCCAGACGCTCATCGGCACGTTTTACATCGGTCGCCGTGGCGGCATCCATCCGGGCAAAAGCATCCAGCGCTCTGGACAACATATCAATCGCATGTTCGGCGATATGATTAAGCTCATTAAAACGCGGCACTTGTAAGCGACCGGCTTCATAAATATTTTTTGCGCGTTTGCAGATACGGGTGGCTTTGTCGCCAATTCGTTCCAAATCTTCTACCGCTTTAATCACGGTCATCACCATGCGCAAATCAGATGCGGCAGGCTGACGGCGTGCAATCATATGAATACACATATCATCGAGTAAAACATGCATCTCATTGACGCGGTTTTCTTCTTCCAGCACATGATTCACAATATTCAAATCGCCAGTTGCCAAAGCCTGCATCGCCTGACGCACTTGTTCTTCGACCAACCCGGCCATGCCCATGACCTGTGAGCGAATATCTTCCAGCTCAGCATCAAATTGCTTTGAAATATGTTCAGACATTAGTTAATACTCCTGCAGTTTAAGCTGACTTAAAATAGCACCATATTATTACAGTAATATTGCAAATATTCCAAACCAGAATGCACCGATACGGCAATTCAACTATTCAATAACCACAGAACATTTCAGCCGGCAAAAAAACGGCCCGGTTAATAAAATGCTGAGTGATGCATATATAGCACAAAAAATGACACGGGCACGTTAAACGTGCCCGCACTGCTTTTTTTTAATAGCAATAAACCGAAACAGATATAAAAAACGATTTATTTCAGAACTTGCACACCTGTTGCAGTACCTAATAACAATACATCGGCACGGCGGTGGGCAAATAAACCATTAGTTACCACACCAACGATTTCATTAATCTGGCTTTCCAGTTTATTGGCTTCGGTAATTTTCAGGCCATGCACATCAATAATAATATTGCCATTATCGGTAATCACGCCTTCACGATAAGCCGGATGACCGCCTAATTTAACTAATTCACGGGCCACGTAAGAGCGGGCCATTGGAATCACTTCAACCGGCAATGGAAAGGTGCCTAAAATATCGACTAATTTGCTTTCATCGGCGATACAAATAAATTTCTCAGCCACGGCCGCCACGATTTTTTCACGGGTTAATGCCGCACCACCGCCCTTAATCATTTGCAGCTGGCGATTAATTTCATCGGCACCATCCACATAAACCGGCAGACAATCCACGGTATTTAACTCAAACACAGGAATGCCATGCGATTTTAAACGTGCCACGCTGGCTTCAGATGAAGACACTGCGCCTTGAATACGGCCTTTTATTTCTGCCAGAGCATCAATAAAATAATTGGCAGTCGAACCGGTGCCCACACCCACAATACAATTATCCGGCACATATTCAAGAGCAGCACGGCCAACGGCTTCTTTCAATTCGTTTTGAGTCATTACCATTCCTAAAAAGAGTTAATTAATGAACAAATACATTGTAGCCCGCTAAAACCAGAGGCATTTGTGTGTGATCAAGGCAAGGTCGCAAGATAATGGCGAATGCCTGAAAGCAGCATTTCCACGGCAATCGCCGTCAGAATCAGCCCCATTAAACGCTCAAATGCGGTGGTTACCCGCTCGCCCAGCCATAAACTGATTTTTTCTGAAAACGCCAGGGTCAAACCACAGATCAGCATGGTCAGCGCCAGCGCGCCAATCCACTCCCAGAGTCTGGCGGGCTCCCGTGACACCAGTAATAACACAGTGGCCAGCGCCGATGGCCCGGCCAGTAAAGGAATCGCCAGCGGCACAATAAAGGGCTCGCCTTCTGCGGTATCACCAAACACCCCTTCCGGATGAGGAAAGACCATACGCAGCGCGATTAAAAATAAAATCACCCCGCCGGCAATCCCCAGCGAGGTTTCTGATAAGTGCATCAGCTGTAAAAACTGCTGACCGAACAGCATAAAGGTCACCAGCACACAAAAAGCCACCGAGACTTCCCGCACAATCATCCGGGTGCGTCGCGCCTTGGGAACTTGTTTCATCAATGAAACAAATAAAGGAATACCGCCAAGCGGATCCGTGACCAAAAGCAATAAAATAAATGCCGAAGCAAAAGAAGATGTTTCCATAAGCCCGATTCTAGCGCGTACAAGATTAAAAACCCATCGGGAAAACCCAGCTTACAACGATTCCATTAGTCTGCAAGACAGGCATAACCCTGAACGGTAAGCCATAGTGTGTTTAAAGCGGGAAAAAAAGCAAACCGCCCATCCTTTTCCCGCCATCTCTCCAAGATCATGAAGGATCCGCATCATGGCTTTAACCGAAAAAGATATTACGCTTGTGCAGCAAACCCTGCCGCTGATTTTGCCGGTTGCCGACAGAGCCGCTGAAATGTTCTACCAGCATTTGTTTGAAGTGGCACCGGAAGTGCAGCCCTTATTTAAGGGCGATCTGAAAAAACAAGGGGCCATGCTGATGACCAGCATTAAGCTGGCGGTTGAGAATATTAATAATCCCCAGCTGCTGCTGCCTGCCGTGGCGATATTAGGCCAGCGCCATGCTCAGTATCATGTAGAGGAAGAGCACTACACCCTGGTCGGGCAGTCCTTGCTATGGACGCTGGAGCAGAACATGGCCGATGCCTTTACCCTCGATGTAAAAAAAGCCTGGGCCGCCATTTATACGACCATGGCCTGTGAAATGATAAAGGCCCAGCGCTCAGTGCATTAAATGCGGGCAAAATTGTGGCGCGAACCTGTCGCGCCACAATGATTTTACTCAGCCACTGAATTACCAGACGCCAAGAAACTCCAGCATGCCTTCTGCAGCCTGACGGCCTTCAAAGACCGCACGCACCACCAGATCTGCACCGCGAACCTGATCCCCGCCGGCAAACACTTTAGGATTGCTGGTCTGGTGTTTTAAAGCTTGTTTCTCCGGCGCAATGGTTCTGCCACGGCTGTCCGTTTTAATCCCTTCGGCATCAAACCAGCCGGCGGCTTCTGCCTGAAAACCAAAGGCCACAATCACATGATCGCATTCAATGATTTGCTCAGATCCCGCCACTTCCACCGCTGCCTGACGGCCCTGTGCATCGGGCTCGCCCAGCTCGGTAGTGACCAGTTTTAAACCCAGGCTGCCATCGGCATTTTGGATAATCCCGGTTGGCTGACGATTCCACAGAAACTCAACGCCTTCTTCTTTGGCATTCAGCACTTCGCGTTTAGAACCGGGCATATTGGCTTCGTCACGACGATAGGCACAAATCACCGAACGGGCTTGCTGACGAATCGAGGTGCGGTTGCAATCCATGGCGGTGTCCCCACCACCGAGCACCACCACGCGCTTACCCGCCATGCTCAGATATTCTTCACCGGCTGGCAAGGTATCCATGCTGTGCCGGACGTTATTAATCAGAAATGGCAAAGCTTCCAGCACGCCTGGCAAATTTTCGCCTTCAAATCCGCCCTTCATATACTTGTAAGCGCCCATACCCATAAAGACGGCATCGTAGCCACTTAACAAGTCAGCAAAGGCAATGTCTTTACCAATTTCGGTATTCAGACAGAACTCAACGCCCATGCCTTCCATAATTTCACGGCGGGTTTGCATCACGGATTTTTCCAGCTTGAACTCTGGAATACCGTAAGTCAGCAAGCCACCGATTTGCTCATAGCGATCAAAAACCACCGGCTGCACACCGTTACGGATCAGTACATCGGCACAAGCAAGACCGGCCGGGCCGGCACCGATCACCGCTACTTTTTTGCTGGTTTTAACCACGCCTGACATAT
>JBOFGM010000099.1:0-4855 GCA_051649105.1 Iodobacter sp.
TGGCCTGGCTGAGTGTTTTTTGCAGGCCCAGCATCGGCACGTCGCCCCCCACCACCCCGACAAATTGCCCCTGATGCTGCACCGGCTGGGAAAATGAAATCATTAAAACTTTGGTATCAGGATCAATATAGGGCTCAACCAAAGAAGGCTTATTGCTGTTTTTGGGGGCCAGATAATAAGCACCTTCATAATAAGGCGCTTCCCATTTTTTAATATCGTCCGCGCTCATGGTTTTGCTGTCATGCACATATTGCATCAGCTCTGGTTTGCCATCTTTACGCAAAGCCCATGGTGCATAAGCCCCTGAAGGATAAGTTGTTTTATCCTGGGTATATTCGGCGTCTTTCCCGTCAAAAGCGTTATGTTCATAAATCAGCCAAAGATCAAACAGCGCCGGATTATCCTGCATCATTTGCAGCAGCATTTGATTAACTAAGCTGCGTTGCGGCACGCCCTGCTGCTTCATGGTGGTCAGGCTGCTGGTCAGCGTTTGCAAAGGGCCAATTGAGCTGTCCAATTCTCTTTGCACAAATTGCGCATATTGCTGAGCCATATTTTCTGCACTGGAAAAAGCCTCGGCGCTCATTTCTTTGCGAGTATTCCAGGCCAGCACCGATAACATCAGACCAAAAATCAGCAATAAAGAGCCCAATACGGTGAGCATTATTTTGGCGCGAAAACCGAGCTGATTCATGAAGATCACCATAAACAAAGAATATGCAGTAAGAGTAGCTGCAATACCGCCCATATGTATATGCGGGACGGCCTCTATCTTTTTATATTTTTTTACTGACTAACAAAACATAAATTCATTCAGCATATCGCGATAAACCGCTTATTTTCTTACTGAGATATCCCTGATCTGGCGTAATTAAACTAATAACAGATCTGCCGGCTGATGGTGAGTGTCTCAGTTTAAAGGTGAGTCATAAAATGCCGGCCGCAGATCACCCTGAAATCTTTGTTTAATCCCGCCCGGTCCACGCCAAAAAATAAATGAAAAATGTAGCTAATACCCCTTTGTCTGCCTTGGGGCACAAAGGGCGGCCCCGGGTGTTAGTATCAGCCTCCTCTCATTTTTTGTACTCTGCCCCGCCGAATACTAATCATTCTTGCAAAGCCCTTCTCAGGAAGCGTTGCGTCGGTTCGAAAAGCATCCTACGCCGCACCTGCACAAGGCTTTTATGCCAACACTTGGCTATCAGGTTAAAAATCAGCACATTGCCATTGCCGGCGGATGTGATCTTAATATCCGCTCCCTGCTCGATATCCAGCAATATTTTGATCCTTTGGGCGAAGCCGAAACCGCCGGGATCTCGCCTGCCAGCTGGCCGCTGTTTGGTCTGGTCTGGCCATCGGCCCAAAAACTGGCCGATTTAATGCAGGTTTATACACTGGGTAACCGGCGGATTCTGGAAATTGGCTGCGGTCTGGCACTGGCCAGCATGGTGGTACACCGCCGGGAAGGCAATATCACGGCCAGCGATTGCCACCCTTTAACCGAAAACTTTTTGCAGGCTAATTTAGAGCTCAATACCCTGCCGGCGCTGAAATACAGCACAGGAAACTGGGAAAGGGCCAACCCGGAGCTGGGTCAGTTTGATCTGATTATTGGCAGCGATGTGCTGTATGAGCGCAACCAGCCGGTGGCACTGGCCACCTTTATTGATCTGCATGCCGCGCCCAGCGCTGAAGTGCTGATTATTGATCCCAACCGCGGCAACCGTACGGCTTTTCACCGCCAGATGGCTGAAAAGGGCTTTACCCTGTATGAAACCCTGATCAATACGCCCTTGCATGATGGCAGCGCCTATAAAGGACGCTTGCTTCGCTATACCCGGGGCGACTAAGCCTGCCTGAACGGCTAAGCCCTGCCGGTATGCAATTTTAAAAACACCATGGCCGCCAGCAGGGCATCATTTACCGGATCATGACGCGGCAGATCCGGCAGATCCAGCGTATGCAAAATACTGTCCAGAGTCAGATCCACATCGGGCCGGTGAGCGGTCACCATCCGGTCATAAAATAAGCCGGATACTTCAATAGCCCGGTTAGGCAGGGCCACACCCAGCCAGGGTTTCAGCATGCGGTTGATCACCGCCAGATCAAATTCCAGGTAATAACCAA
This sequence comes from Iodobacter sp., assembly GCA_051649105.1. Taxonomy (GTDB): domain Bacteria; phylum Pseudomonadota; class Gammaproteobacteria; order Burkholderiales; family Chitinibacteraceae; genus Iodobacter. The sequence goes on from JBOFGM010000099.1 coordinate 2,128, forward strand.
TCAGCGGCCTCGGGCCGATAAATTGCAGTAACCGGGCCAGCGCCTCGCGGATCTCCAGCCCGTTTTGCACATCCTGTGCCCGCAAACCATGCACCGGAATACTGGCCGGATCAATCTGACCGGATGGCTTAACCAGCACCAGTAGTTTTTCTGACAGCAAGATGCGGTTATCTTTAACCAGGATGGCGGCAATGCTTAAGATTTCTGCCTGCCGCGGGTCCAGACAGGTCATTTCACAATCCAGACTGATATATTCCCCGGGCGGTGGTGCATCCCACAGATAGGTAAACTGCGGGTCGGTCAGCGCCCTTTTCGCCCGGTTGCGACGCCAGTTTTTCAGCCAGCTCATAAATAGCCCAGCCGGAAATGATGGCTGATCAGCTGGCGAAATTGTTTCACCACGCCCAGCGAATCTTTAAGTAATTCCCGCTCCAGCGTGGTTAAGGCCGCCGGATCAATCAGATTATCCACCGGCTTATCCATCGCCAGCTGACGCAGCCCGGCTTTCAGCTGCAAGCCTTGTAAAAAGGCCAGCGATTCCGATAAATCCCGGCCAAAGTTTTCTGGCAAATGGTGTAAATCAATCAGCTGCTGAAGACGCTGATAGCTATTGCGGGCATCCAGCCGGTATTCCAGCGCTAAGCTGCGCAGACCATGCACCAGCGGGAAAATCCCCCCTTTTTTTATATCCAGGCTTTTACTGCCGGCCTGAGTAATTAAGCGGGAAAATAAATTAATCGGCGTGGCAAATTGCTCCACCGGAAAAGCAAAGCGCGATAAAAAGGCCGCATTATTATCCAGACTGTCGCGCAAATACTGCTGCAGCTCCTGCAGCAGGGCCGCCTGCCCGCAAACTACCGAGGCATCCAGCCAGATTGCCAGTTGCATCACGTTTTCTGCGCTGGGCGTGGTGGTCCAGTTTAAAATTTGCCGGCGAAACCCGGCCACATTCTGCCGCCAGAGCGGATTAGAAACCATCACTAAGCCAGGGCAGGACGGATAGCCAAAATCAATTAAACAGCGGTTAAATTCGGCACAAACCGCTTCCAGATCCGGATGCTGATAGCCATCGGCAATAATCAGCGCATTATCCTGATCGGTATTTAAAATCTGCTCTCCGCGCCCTTCCGAGCCCAGCACCAGCAGACACACATGAGACAACATCTCCGGCGGGGCCAGCAGGGTAAAAAGCCGGCTGAATAAGCGCTGACGAATCTCCCCCACCAGCTCGGCCAGCAGGGTGACTTTCATACCGCTGCTATATAAAGAGGCCACCAATTGCTGCGTGCTTTTTACTGCGGCCAGCAAGGCTTCCGGCTGAGTCGCGCGGCCAATTTGCGCCGTAATACTGCGTGGATTATTGGCATTATTAAAAAAGGCCGACATCAGCTCCACCTGCTCCAGCACCCCGCAGATTTCACTGTCTTCCAGCACAATCAGCCTTTGCACGCTGTGCCGCATCATCAGCAGCATGGCCTGGTGCAATTCATCCCCCGCCTGCACGCAAATTAACCGGCGGTTCAGATGCCCCCTGAGTGCTTCCTGATTGGCGTCCAGCCCCTCCACCACCACATTGCGCAGATCGCTTTGGGTAAAGATCCCCACGCCGGATTCTTCCCGCACCAGCACCGCCCGGCTGTGCGCACTTTTCATCAGCCTTGCCGCATCCATCACCGTGCTGTTTTCTGCCAGCCAGCAGGGCGAATGCAAAACCGCATCCGAGACTTTTCTAAGCTGGCGCGATTCCATTAATTCCGGCCGGGGTGCCAGTGCCGCCAGCTTGCGCGCCACATCGGCATAAAAGAAGGCGGCAAACTGCGCATTACTGTCGGCAATCTGCATCACCACCTCGCGCGAAATCGACCATAACAAGGTGTCTTCATGCGCATGCAAGGCCGAGCAAGCCTTGCCACTAAGCAGCGATTTGCTGTCCAGCACATCAAAGTTGCCGTAATAAACCGGCTCATCGGCGGTGGCCTCACTGACCAGCCCCTTCATCACCACCAGCAAGGCATCCACCACCTGGCCTGGCTGCTGAATCACGGCCGATGCGGCAAAAAACAGCACATCCAGCGCCGCAGCCACCCGCTCACGCTCTGCAGTATTCAGGCTGTTAAATGGCGCGCGATTAAAATCAAAGGCTATGGTCATATTTCCCCCTGAACTGATTTTAGATGGATTACCTGCCGCTATTGGATATTTATCCGAAAGAGTGATGCAACGCATCAGCCGAAAATAAGCAGCGCCCCTCAAGCACCTGAAGACAGCGCCCGCTGGTGCGTCCTGCCGGCCCCTCACTCCAGCAGGGGAAAGTCAGCTATCCGTGTAATATCCCCGCCCTTTGCTGCATTCCCGCTTACTTTGCGCTACCCTCTTTCTGATCTATCCCAGAGGCCTTACCGTGCTGCATTTATTTCAGTCTAACCGTATTGACGTGCTGCTGGCCGCACTGGCGCATCAGCTGGAAAGCTCGCCCCTGTCGTCGCCCTTTGCAGAAGAAAAAATTGTGGTGCAGTCCAAGGGGATGGGACGGTGGCTGAATTTCAGGCTGGCAGAAAAGCAAGGGATGACGGCACAAATGGGTTATCCGCTGCTGGCCTCGTTTTTCTGGGATTTAATGCAGCGTACCCTGGGCGGAAATTTGCCCAAACGATCGCCATTTTCCAGGGATATTCTGGGCTGGCGCGTGCTGGCCTGGCTGGATTCGCAGCCCAATGCACCGGTGCTG
>JBOFGM010000100.1:0-4310 GCA_051649105.1 Iodobacter sp.
AACTTTGCACACCCATGGCATAACAGCCATGGGTGTACTGTATTTACAACGATTAAGACTGTTTACGGCGACGAGCCAATAAAGCAATAACACCCAACCCCATCAGAGCATAGGTTTCAGGCTCTGGTACCGGAGTGGCGATATAGTTATAAGTCACCTTATAACCGGCATCGGCATTGGTTGAAAACTGAGAAATCAGATTACCCGAACCACTTGCGCTGGATTTACCGGCAGCGGTCAGGTTTAAAGCCACAGTATCTGAGCCAGTGAAAAAGGACAGCCAGCTGGCAGAATTCAAGGTCACACTGGCTGAATCGGCCGCCTGCAAACCGTTGATTGTTTTACCTGATGTTCCACCCAGATCAATCGAACCATCAAAAGCAGTTACATTATACTTATTGGCTACCAGTGGATTCACCGTAATCAAAGTGGCATCCGCTGCGGCTGTTGCCAGTCTGATAATGCCACCCAAATCCAGAGCAACCGTGGTTGCCGATGAATCCAGGCTTTCAAAACGAGCCGTGCCGGTTACATTACTGTACAGATCAAGGCTGACACTTTGCAAAGCACCCAAAGCGGTATTAAATTTTTGAATATTCAGCGAATCAGTCCAGTTGGTGTTCTGAAGTGAGTGATTGCCACTAAAACTTAATGTCTGTACCGCCGCCGAAGCAGCAAAAGATGTCATCGACGCCAACAAAAGCAATACGAGTTTAGTCAGTTTCATAATTGTCCTTCGGAAATATGCAGCGAGTTAAAGGGTGTTACCACAAACAACTTCTGCTGTTGTGGCAAAGTATTTACTTGCGGCAGCGATTTTCCAGCATCAGATCTGCTGGCAACTGGCGCGCAACAACTTACTCCGGCACATTTACTCATATTCATATTTCATATACAAGAAGCATAATTAAATCATCAATAGCTAATAAACTAATCAAATACGAATACCCATCTCCACGCCTGCCGCAAACTCATTATTTATGCCGGCAAATCAATACTTAAACCCATTATTTCAACAAATGATGGAATTGGTCTGTGTGGGCGTTTTGCAACGCAACATATTTGAAAAATTAATTTATTTAATTAAAAAATCGTGTTTAAAAAAAAGCGCCACATCAGTGGCGCTTATCAACAACTCAATTCATGCAGTCATATTTCAGTAATCAATGACCCTCACTCAGGCTTTCACTAATTTATAAATTCGTCCACCAGCAAGGCCTGCCGTTAATAAAATGGCACCGGCCAGAATCCCTGCTACCGCATTCAGCAAAGACGGTAAAACATATTGCAATAAGCCGCCCGCCGGTAACGCAGCAGCACTTTGCGCCAGTGATTCAATCAGATGGTGTGCCGGCGCGAAACCATGCGTCAAAATCCCGCCCCCCACCATAAACATGGCAATGGTGCCCACAATGGTCAGCGCCTTCATCAAATAAGGAGCGCCCAATAAACAAACCCGCCCCACCCGGTGCTGAATTTTAATCAGCAGGCCAGTGCCTGTTTTCTGGCAAAGAAATAAGCCGGCATCGTCGAGTTTTACAATCCCGGCGACAAGACCATAGACACCCACCGTCATCACAATGGCAATGCTGGCCAGTACCGTCAGCTGCGTCAGCAGCGAGACGCCGGCCACCGTACCCAGTGCAATTACAATAATTTCAGCCGACAGCACAAAATCGGTACGAATCGCCCCCTGAATTTTTTCTTTTTCATACGCCACCAGATCGACGGCCGGATTATTGACCGCATCCAGCAAAGCCTCTTCTCCGGCATGATCTTCTGAACGGCTGTGCAGCAACGGATGAGCCAGCTTTTCAAAGCCTTCAAAGCATAAATAAGCACCGCCCAGCATCAGCAGCGGGGTAATCAGCCAGGGAGCCAGTGCACTGATGGCGAGCGCCGTCGGCACTAAAATCAGCTTATTACGAAATGATCCCTTGGCCACCGCCCAGACAACCGGGATTTCACGCTCTGCCCGCACTCCGGACACTTGTTCAGCATTCAGAGCCAGATCATCGCCCAGTACGCCGGCCGTTTTTTTAGCCGCCACCTTGGTCATTAAAGCCACATCATCTAAAACTGCGGCAATATCATCAAGTAAAACTAACAGACTGGTTCCCGCCATTTAATTATCTCGTTCACTTAAGCAATAGCGAAGCTTACCTAATCAAAGCAGGTTTAAGGGGATTTTCAGATAGCGCTGGCCATCTGCCTCGGGTGGCGGAAACTCGCCAGCGCGGATATTGACCTGAATGGCCGGTAAAATCAGGACCGGCATAGAGAGCGTTGCATCGCGCGCCTCACGCATGGCAATAAATTCTGCCTTGCTGATGCCGGCATGCAAATGAATATTGGCAGAGCGCTGGCTGGCAATACTGGTTTGCCATGCAATCTGTGAGCGCTGCTCTGGCGGATAATCATGACAAACAAAGACCCGGGTCTGATCTGGCAAAGCCAACAGCTGCTGAATTGAGTCATATAACACCCCGGCATCGCCACCGGGGAAATCGCAACGGGCCGAGCCCACATCCGGCATAAACAGGGTATCCCCGACAAATAAGGCGTCCCCCGCTAAAAAGGCAATATCAGCCGGCGTGTGTCCCGGTACAAATAAAACCTGTACGGTAAGATCGCCAATAGAAAACTGCTCACCGGCGGCAAACAGATGATCAAACTGGCTGCCATCCACCGCAAATTCCTGCTCCAGCCCAAATACCGGCTTAAAGATGTGTTGCACCTGATCAATATGCTGACCAATGGCCACCTTGCCTCCCAGTTTCTGCTTTAAATACGCGGCGGCAGAAAGATGATCGGCATGGGCATGGGTTTCCAGAATCCAATCCACGGTGAGCTGCTGCTCTGTTACAAATTCAATCAGCCGGTCGGCACTAATGGTGGACGTTCTGCCCGACCTGGGATCGTAATCCAGCACGGTATCGATCAGCGCAGCATGGCCCCCTTGTTGATCAAACAGGACATAACTGACCGTGAATGTATTCTGATCAAAAAAAGCTTCAACCCTGGGCTGCAACATATGATTCTCCGGCTTAAAATTTGTTGTACAAATATAATATATAAAACTATAATATGTCAAAAATGATTATGTAAGGAGTAGACCATGAGCCCGGAACAAATTATTGCCATGCGCGAAGCCGCTGGCAGCGCCACCCGAATTTTAAAAGTAATGGCCAATGAAGACCGCCTGCTACTGCTCTGCCAGATGGTAAACAGCGAAAAATGCGTCTCAGATTTTGAAACCTTGCTCGATATTCGTCAGCCCACACTGTCACAACAACTGACCGTACTCAGAAATGAGGGGCTGGTTAACACCCGGCGGGATGGCAAGCGAATTTATTACAGCTTAGCCAGCGCCGAAGTGCAGCATTTATTAGAAGTGCTGTATCAACTTTACTGCCCTGTTGACTTTAAGGACGCACCCAATGCAAATTGACTGGCTTCACTTTACCCCCTGGAGCGCCTTGCTGGGCGGCGCATTGATTGGTCTGGCCAGTGGTCTGCTGGCACTGACGGCCGGAAAAATAGCCGGTATCAGCGGCATTCTGGGCGGTTTACTCAACGCGCAGATCAGTAAAGAAATCCCCTGGCATGCGGCCTTTTTACTGGGGCTGGTGCTGACTCCGCTGCTCTGGCTGGCCGTTAATACCCCGGCTGAAATTCAGATTGCCGCCAACACCCCGACCCTGGTGATAGCAGGCCTCCTGGTCGGCATCGGCACCCGCCTTGGCAATGGCTGCACCAGCGGCCATGGCGTATGCGGCTTATCCCGCTTTTCTGTTCGCTCACTGGCTGCTGTCGCCAGCTTTATGGGTGCTGGGATTGTTACCGTCTTACTTACCCGTCACTTATTCTGAGGCCCAAAATGCTTAAATTTATATCATTCTTCGCAGGGCTTGTTTTTAGTCTCGGGCTGATTATTTCCGGCATGGTGAACCCTGCCAAAGTGATTGGATTTTTAGATGTGACCGGCCAGTGGGATCCAAGCCTGGGGCTGGTGATGGCAGGAGCCATTGCCACCGCAACCCCCTTCTTTTTCTGGGCTAAACGCCGCAGCAAAACCCTGCTGACCCATGAAAAAATGACGTTACCGACCAACACCACGATTGATCGCGCCTTAATTACCGGCAGTGTGTTATTTGGGATGGGCTGGGGGCTGGCGGGGATCTGCCCGGGACCTGGCGTGGTAGCGCTGGCCATGGGAGAAACCAAGGCCTTTATCTTTGTGACTGCAATGCTGCTGGGTATGTTTATTTTTAACTTACTGCCGAAAAAGTCATGATATTACATACGCT
>JBOFGM010000101.1:0-4727 GCA_051649105.1 Iodobacter sp.
GAGGCTTTTGAATGGGGGCCGCATACATCTCTGCCAAAAAAAATCTGGCAAATCATCCGCTCACCTAATCCTGTGGCTCATTATCATGTGTTTGATCCCCTGCCAGCAGGCCAATTTAAAGACCGAGCCGACTATTCACACCATACTTATGCACTTTACATCGAATGGCAAAGGCGTTTTCTTGAATGATGCCGCTATAATTAGCGCCATATCATAGCTACCAAGCTGAACATGGCCATATTTCGTAAAAAAAACGTCGCAAATGTATCAAGCCGCGCCGCCTTGCCACCCCAGATCGCCATTTTACTGCGCGAATCATGGTGGTTTATTCTGGTCGTCTTAGTGATTTACCTCGTCCTTGTCCTGACTACCTACAGCCCCATTGACCCGGGCTGGTCGCATAGTGCCACCCGTCCGGAGATTCATAACCGGGGTGGTGCCGTCGGCGCATGGGTGGCCGATATCCTGCTCTATTTATTTGGCTTTTCCGCCTGGTGGTGGGTGGTCTTCTGCTTTGCCGCTATTTTATGGGGCTACCGCCGTATCGACCATGTCAGCGAAGGAGCACGCCCTACCGTGCTGTTCGCCTGCATTGGTTTTATGCTGATTATCCTGTCCAGCTCCAGCATGGAAGCGCTGCGCCTGCACAGCCTGACCGCGGCGCTGCCGCAGGCTCCCGGCGGAATTCTGGGTATGTCGCTGGGCAGCTGGCTGTATTTAAGCTTTGGCTTTTCAGGGTCCACGCTGTTTCTGATGGCCACACTGTGCATCGGCATCTCGCTGTTTACCGGGCTTTCCTGGCTTAATCTGATGGAAAATCTGGGCACACTGATTGAAGTGAGTCTGTTTAAAATCACGGACTACATTCAGGCAAGGCAAGACAGAAAAATTGGCCGTGAAGCCACCGTACAGCGCAGCGAAAAAGTAACCGTTGAAAAGAAACGCCAGGAAGACAAAGCGCCGGTTCGTATTGAGCCTGCGCACAGCGAATCCCCGCTGGTGGCCAAAGCCTTAAATAAAAAAGCCCTGGAAGAGCAGCAAAAAGCAGCCCAGGTGCCTTTATTTTCAGCCGAAGACTTACCGGTTATCGGCAGCAACCAGGATTTGCCCTCGATTAAGCTGCTGACCCCTGCCCCGCCAGCCAAAGAAACCATCAGCAAAGACACGCTGGAGTTTACCTCCCGGCTGATCGAGAAAAAGCTGGCCGATTTTAATGTTGAAGTGAAAGTGATTGCCGCCTATCCCGGCCCGGTGATTACCCGCTATGAGATTGAACCGGCGGTCGGGGTAAAAGGCTCGCAAATTGTGAACCTGATGAAAGATCTGTCCCGGGCGCTGGGGCTGGTCTCGATTCGCGTGGTGGAAACCATTCCGGATAAAACCTGCATGGGGCTGGAGCTGCCTAACCCAAGCCGGCAGATTATCCGCCTGTCCGAGATTCTGTCGTCCGAGCCTTACCATGCCATGGCCAGTAAGCTCACCATTGCGCTGGGCAAAGATATTACCGGCAAGCCGATTGTCACCGACCTGAGTAAAGCACCGCATATGCTGGTGGCCGGCACCACCGGCTCGGGTAAATCGGTCGGGGTGAATGCCATGATCCTGAGCCTGGTTTATAAGGCCACCGCCGACGAAGTGCGCTTTATTATGATCGACCCCAAAATGTTGGAGCTGTCGGTTTACGAAGGCATCCCGCATTTGCTGGCCCCGGTGGTGACCGATATGAAGCTGGCCGCCAATGCACTGAACTGGTGCGTGGCCGAAATGGAAAAACGCTACCGCCTGATGAGTACCTTCGGTGTGCGTAATCTGGCAGGCTACAACCAGAAAATCCGTGAGGCCGATAAAGCCGGTAAACCGCTGACCAATCCGTTTAGCCTGACACCGGATGAGCCGGAACGGCTGGAACACCTGCCCTTTATTGTGGTGGTGGTGGATGAGTTTGCCGATCTGATTATGGTGGCAGGCAAGAAGATTGAAGAACTGATTGCCCGGCTGGCGCAAAAAGCCCGGGCGGCGGGTATTCATTTAATTCTGGCCACCCAGCGGCCTTCGGTGGATGTGATTACCGGGCTGATTAAAGCCAATATCCCAACCCGGCTGGCTTTTCAGGTCTCCAGTAAAATCGACAGCCGTACCATTCTGGACCAGATGGGCGCAGAAGCGCTGCTGGGTCAGGGCGATATGCTGTTTCTGCCGCCGGGCAGCGGTTATCCGCTGCGCGTGCACGGTGCCTTTGTGGATGATAACGAAGTGCACCAGGTGGTTGAGAACCTTAAACAGCAGGGTGAGCCCAATTATATCGAAGGCATTCTGAATGGCGGGTTTGAGGCAGAAGCCGCCGCCGGCGGAAGTAACAGCGGCAGTGGTGATAATGAAACAGATCCGCTCTATGACGAAGCCGTGGCGTTTGTACTTAAAACCCGTCGGGCCTCTATTTCATCGGTTCAGCGGCAGCTGCGCATTGGCTATAACCGTGCAGCCCGCCTGATTGAACAAATGGAAGCCTCTGGCCTGGTCAGTGGTATGGAAACCAATGGCAACCGCACGGTACTGGCTCCGGCAAGTGAATAAGCTCAATCCATTATGATGCAACGATCCCGGCTGGCAGCCCTGCTGCTGGCTTCACTCATCAGCACACCCCTTTATGCAGAAAACGCAGAGGTATTGCACTGGTGGACCTCTGCCGGCGAAGCAAGCGCGGTCCGGGAGCTGAAACAGCAACTGAAACAGTCTGACTTGCAATGGCAGGACTTTGCCGTGATCGGGGGGGCCGGTGAAAATGCCATGGCGGTGCTGAAAATGCGCTCTCAGGCGGGTAATCTGCCCATGGCCGCCGCAGTGGGCGGGCTGAAGATCCAGGCCTGGGGCGATATGCTGGGCGATATCAGCCCGCTGGCTGCAGAACAAGGCTGGAGCAAGGTATTACCACCGGCTGTGAATCAGATGATTCAGTACCGGGGCCGCTATGTGGCCGCCCCGCTGGGCATTGCACGGGTCAATACCCTGTGGATTAACAAAAAATTATTCGATCTGGCCGGTGCTAAAGTCCCTGTCAGCTGGGATGATTTTTTTGCCACCGCCAATCTGTTAAAGAAGGCCGGCATTACTCCGCTCGCCGTGGGCCAGCAAGGCTGGCAGATTGGCACGCTGTTCGAATCTGTGGCCTTGGGTACCGGCGGGGCCGACTTCTACCGTAAAGCCTTCCTGGAGCTGGATCCGGCCACTTTAAACGGGCCAGCAATGCAGTTAACGCTTAACCGGCTTAAACAGCTGAAAGCCTATACCTCCGACAGTCACGCCACAAACTGGAGTCAGGCCACTCAGGAAGTGATTTCCAGCCAGGCCGCGATGATCATGATGGGAGACTGGGCTAAGAGTGAATTTAATCTGGCCGGCCTTACCGCCGGAACCGATTATCTCTGTGTGCCCTCTCCAGGCAGTAATCAGGCCTTCAGCTTTGCCGCCGATATGCTGGTGATGTTCCGGCAAACCACGCCTGAGCGGCAAAAGGCCCAGCAAACCTTTGCCCGTCTGCTGATGAGTAAACCTTATCAAATCAGTTTTAATCTCAGCAAAGGCAATTTTCCGGCCCGCAGCGATGTCGATTTAGAAAAGTTCGACCGCTGCGCCAGAGATTCGGCAAAAAACTTTGCACTGGCAACGCAAAAAAACGTGTTGGTTCCCTCCTGGGCTCACAATATGGCTCAGTACGATTCCACCCGGAGTGCATTTTTTGACATCATTTTTTCATATTGGAAAAATGACAGCATGAACAGCGCCCAAGCCGCAGAAAGACTGGTGCTGGCGGCGAAAAAGACAACAAAATCAGGGCAAAATAATTATGCTCCGCTCAACTCTAAGTGACATAGCTCTTGAAAGAACCTGCGGATCTATGCTATAAATCCGGTTTTTCTCAGAAGTCAGGGAATTACCCGCCATGGCACGAGTATGTGAAGTCACCGGCAAGCGCCCGATGACAGGGAACAACGTTTCCCACGCCAATAACAGAACTAAGCGTCGTTTTCTTCCAAATCTGCACAGCCGCCGTTTCTGGGTAGAAAGCGAAAACCGCTTTGTTCGTCTGCGTGTATCTAACGCAGCACTCCGTACTATCGATAAACTAGGCATCGAAGTCGTCCTCGCGGATCTCCGCGCTCGTGGCGAAGTTTGAGGCTGAGGTAAGAAATCATGCGTGAAAAAATCAAGCTGGAATCCAGCGCAGGTACTGGTCACTTTTACACAACGACCAAGAACAAGCGCACAATGCCAACAAAGCTCGAAATCAAGAAGTACGATCCCGTGGTTCGTAAACACGTGATCTACAAGGAAACCAAGCTGAAGTAATTCAGTTGTTGTTGGGTGCCTTCATACTCGAACCCTGCCCTCGGTGGGGTTTTTGTATTTTCAGCTGTAATCCATCCGGCCACCGAAGCCGGAAGTTGGAGTTTTTCAAAGCCAGACCCTGTCTGGCTTTTTCTTTGTCCGCTACAATAAATCCCACTCTGTTTTCAGCGAGCTTTTAAGCATGCCGATTAATGGATCCTGCTCCCGGTCTGCCGAATAAATAAACTGTAGTGGCACCCGTACGGCAATTTCCCCGCCACGCCACAGCGCAATCGAGCCATCTGCCGCAAACCGCTTAGCCGTTCGCTCGGCCAAAATAGCAATCCCCATCCCGGCCTTTACTAATTCCACCAGTGTGGCTTCTTCATCAAACTCTCCCA
>JBOFGM010000102.1:0-1179 GCA_051649105.1 Iodobacter sp.
TTCTTTGATTTTGGCACCCGTCGCCGTTATTCCCGTCAGTGGCATGCCGAAGTGGTGCAAACCCTGGCAGAGCAGGCCGGCGACTCTATGCGCGGCACCAGTAATGTCTTGCTGGCCATGCGTTATGGTTTAACGCCCATTGGCACCATGGCGCATGAATATCTGCAAGCCTTTCAAAGCTTTGGCTCCCGGTTACGTGATTTTCAAAAAAATGCACTGGAACACTGGGTGCGTGAATACCGCGGTGATCTGGGAATTGCCTTAACCGATGTAGTGGGCACCGATGCCTTTTTGCGGGATTTTGATCTTTATTTCTGCAAATTATTTGATGGCGTGCGCCATGATTCGGGCGATCCGTTTATCTGGGGGGAAAAAATCATTGCCCATTATCAGCATATGAAAATTGATCCTGGCACCAAACAATTGGTTTTTAGTGATGGATTAAATCTGGAAAAAGCCATGGCGCTTTATCACCGCTTTGCGGACCGCACCAGGGTGGGCTTTGGTATTGGCACCGATTTATCTAATGATTGCGGGCTGGAGCCTTTGCAGATTGTGATGAAACTGGTGTTTTGTAATGGCCAGCCGGTGGCTAAAGTCAGCGATTCACCGGGTAAAGGGATGTGTGAAGACGTAAATTTCCTGAATTATTTATGCGATGTTTTTAATACAGAACGCTGATTTAAAAGGGGAGGCAATATGCTGAAGCTGGCTCTGGTTCAACTCAATTATAAATTATGTGATTTTAACGGCAATTATTCGCGTATTGCGGCGGCGGTGGCCGGGGCAGGCGATGCGGATTTAATTATATTTTCTGAGCTTTGCCTCTCTGGCTATTATCCGCAAGATTTAATTGAAGAGCCGGATTTCTTATCCCGCCAGCAGCGGGCTCTGGATCAGGTGCTGGCATTATCTTGCCAGAGCGATGCTTATCTGGTGATTGGGGCGGTGACGCAAAATAAGGGCATTGGCAAGGCGCTGTATAACAGCCTGCTGGTGATCCATCACGGCGCAATTGTGCTGACCTACCATAAGCAGTTGTTGCCGGTTTACAATATTTTTGATGAACGGCGTCATTTTGAGCCGGGGCCGGATCAGCCCGCCATGCTGTGGATTAAAGGCGTGCCGGTGGGCTTTGTCATTTGCGAAGACGCCTGGAATCATCTGGGCACCGACTAT
>JBOFGM010000103.1:0-10456 GCA_051649105.1 Iodobacter sp.
AAAATACATTGGATTTTTAATGTTTGTTTTATTTAACACACCGAGTCTTATTGAAAACAAAAACTCTTTTATGAAATGCAACTTCAGCTTGCTGATATGTTTCATAGCAAAAAAAAGATTTGACCTTGCTGCATTCATATCTAACGGATTTTTCTTTCTACATCCCCCCGTTGGAACGGCTAAATGTAATAAACGGGCATCTGGATCAAAAGTTATTTTTCCTCCACTTTGATATAAGCGCAGAGCTAAATCAGTTTCTTCCCGCAACGCAACTCCATACAAACGCTCATCATAACCGCCTAACTCAATCGCCTTATCCACCAGAATACAATGATTAGCCCCATGAAAATTTGCTATATTTTCTGCTCTTACTTTTCCACCAATTTTAAAATACCTATAATCTAATACTTTAGGCCAATTTAATGGCCGCAAAATTTTAGGCCAGCCAAGGCGCTGATCAATTCCACCAGCAACTGCGTGTAAATCAGGATCTTTTATAAAGTTTCTTTCATGACTTTCTACAAAATTTTTTGGTAAATTAACATCATCGTCGATAAAAATAATGGCATCACATGTACAAAGGCTCAGAGCATAATTTCTGGCACTTGGCAGTGATGGTTTAGCCTGGAATGCATATAATATGATTCCATCAGCAATAAGTTCATTCAGCTTTGATTGCACATCATCAGAATGTTTTTCTGTCTGGTCAATAACTATTATTTGATCAGCTTTTCGTGATTGCCCTAAACACTCGTTAATTGTGTTAATTAAAACATCGTCTCTATTATATGTAGCTATTCCAATTGCAATTTTCATATTGTATTTCTCTATATTATTTCATGATAAATTAAAAGTGTCTTTTTCAGACAAATTTCAGAGGAAAAATTATCTAGTGCATACTTTTTTGCAGCAGAGGCAATTTTATCTGCAACGACAGGCTCTGTTAAAATTTTATCAATCGCATTTGCTATTTCATCTTTACTATCAGGATTAACCAATATCCCTGTCTCTCCATCAATAATTAACTCGGGGCCCGGTGGTCTGTTTGTATAGATGACAGGTGTACCAGCGATCATTGCTTCTGCAACCACCATACCAAACGCTTCAAATTGACTGGGCAATATAAAACATTTACTTTCTTTCATTAAAATTAATACTTTTTCATGTTGTACATGCCCCGTAAATTCTACCCGATCGGCATATTTTGACAAAGTTTCTTTTAATACTGAAATAGTAGTAGAATTTTTATATACAGTATCTTTCCCGGCAAAAATAACTTTCAGTAAAGGGTGCTTAGGCAAAATAAGTAATAATGCTTGTGCTAAAACAAACACACCCTTTGATTCAATTATCGTACCAGCGAACAATAATTTATTTTCTTTTTTTAAAAAATCACTATCTACCCTATCTATTGGATTATAAATAACATCAATATTATTCGTTAATGAGAAACCAATTTTAGTCATCTCAGCAATAAAATTTGAAGGTGCAATCCATTTTTTTGCAAATTTCAAAGTAAAGTATTCATACATTTTTAAAGAAAATGGGGTTCTAATCCCTTTTCTCTTATTCATTAATTTAGTTGTATTATGCAGTCGGACAACAAATGGTAAAAAAGATGGAAATGGAAAATACCCTTCAAAATCTGGAACCTCTAACACATCAACTTCATTTTTAACCCAAAGAATATTCACCAACAGCCATATTCTCACCCTTGTCAGCAAACTGCCGACAAGTTTTAAATTGGATTTTTTTATCGTTATTTTTTTGTATATCCCATTGTCGTATATGGATTTATTTTCACCAGTTTCGACAAAAATGACTTCATGCCCTTGTTGCCTAAGTCCAAGCGCTAAATTCATCGAAACTGTAGCAATCCCACCTGCAGGCCTAGGGGGAATCTCATTACAAAAAAGAGCAATCTTCATTTAATTTATCATCACCAATTTAATTATTTTCTTTGCTTTAATATTTTTGCCAAATATTCTGTCAAGCACTGAAAACACACGCATTGTATCCACTCTTCCAAAATACTTATTTCTTTTCAATGCAAAAACTAGAATAACAAATGAAATTAGCGAATATATAATAGTTAAAAATAAATTTTTGTTCATTAGATATATAGGAAAAGACAACAAAAAACTAATCATAGATAGCTTAAGTATCGAGATTATAGGAAAACTAACTTTCAAATTTACAATGTTAAAATTTGTACCAATATAAATCATAATACATTGCACGATTACTCTTACACATGCAGCTCCATATGACCCAAAATCACTAATAACCAAATATAATCCAGAGAACATTAAGACAGTCCCTAAGATACTTGTTTTTAATATAAAATTGCTATTTCCACTTGCATATTGAAGACTTGAGCCAACATTTGCAAAACCAAGACCCGCAGATAAAATCAAAATCTGGGCAGTTGGAACGGCTAATATATATTTAGACCCAAACATGAGCGGCAATACTATCGGCATTAAAGCTGCAGAATAGATGGCGGCTGGTATACATATGAGCGCAGTTAACTTTGTAAGTAGCGTAAAGTCTCTTTGTAATAATGTTTTTGATGCATTTGGAGCCATCTTTTCTGCAAAATGCGGGGTAAGTGCACTTGTTAGCATACTAACCCCCATATTTATTGCACTGACTAATGATATAGACACACCAAAATATGCAGCATTAATTGATGTTGAAAATTGATTTAAAAAGAATACTTCACTTCTTGACCAAATAACTGCAGAAACGATTGCAGCCAAACCACTCTGAGCTGCATATATATTCATTTCTTTATTTAATTCATATTTATCATCAGTAACTTTTTTACCTGAAGGGATATTTACCTCCCTGAAAATCAAGTAACAACTTACCAAATTTGATAAAGTAAAACCCGCCAATGCTCCATTTAGTCCAAAAAAAACAGCGCCTGTCATTTGAAATATGAATGATAAAATACCAATAACTAAATTATTAAACGCTAAATTTTTAAATTTCTGAAATCCAGTCAAAGATGAAACTGCAATACTGTTCATGCACTGAGAAATAAGTAATAAAACAGACAATATTAAAGTAGGTAAACTAAAATAGTTTGTTGTACTAATGTTTGAAATTAATAAAAAAAATAGTGGCACTACAACTAGTAGACCAACAATAGTGCGCTTTGTAACCCACCTTAAAATAAAACCAACTGCGTTTATGTCTCCCTGTTGATTTTTAATTGGAATAAATCTGGTTAAGGCTGCTGGAGATCCAAAACAAACAATTAAAGTTACAAATTCTGCAAACCAACCGAATAACAAATAACTTCCGTTAATTTCAGTGGAAAAAGTACGCGCAAGTGCAATGCCAGTTCCCATACGACAGATCGTTGCAATCAAACTGGCACTTGCACCCCAGGCAGTATTTTTAGCCAAAGAATTATTCTTAATGCTCATTAATTTTTACTTTAAATAGTTGCCTGATAAACAGATCATTTTTGGAATAACAAATATTAATGCTCAGTACTCACCGGCACTTCAAAGCCATGATTCTTTAATAAGGCATGTTGCTGCGCATCTTTCAGATCATGGGCCACCATTTCTTCGCACATTTCTTGTACGGTGATTTGGGGGGTCCAGCCGAGTTTGGTTTTGGCTTTGGTCGGGTCGCCCAGCAGGGTTTCCACTTCGGCAGGACGGAAGTAACGCGGATCGACGCGCACAATGATATCGCCTACTTTTAATGCCGGAGCTTTGTCGCCGGTAATGCTTTTAATCACGGCCTGCTCTTCCACGCCGGTGCCGACAAATTCCAGCTCCAGCCCCAGATGCGCCGCGCTCCAGGTAATAAACTGACGCACGCTGTATTGCACGCCGGTGGCGATCACGAAATCTTCTGGCTTATCTTGTTGCAGCATCATCCATTGCATACGCACGTAATCTTTGGCATGGCCCCAGTCACGCAGCGCATCCATATTCCCCATATACAGGCATTGCTCCAGACCCTGAGCAATATGGGCCAGACCACGGGTGATTTTGCGGGTTACAAAGGTTTCGCCGCGGCGCGGGCTTTCGTGGTTAAACAGAATGCCGTTGCAGGCATACATGCCGTAGGCTTCGCGATAGTTAACCGTAATCCAGTAGGCATACATTTTGGCGACGGCGTAAGGGCTGCGCGGGTGAAACGGGGTGGTTTCTTTTTGCGGGGTTTCTTGCACCAGGCCATACAGCTCAGAGGTGGATGCCTGATAAAAACGGGTTTTCTTTTCCAGACCTAAAAAGCGGATCGCTTCCAGCAGGCGCAGGGTGCCCATGGCATCCACATCGGCGGTATATTCCGGCGATTCAAAGCTCACAGCCACATGCGATTGCGCGCCCAGGTTATATAACTCGTCCGGCTGCACTTCTTGCAAGATGCGGGTTAAATTGGATGAATCGCTCAGGTCGCCGTAATGCAGCTTAAAGCGATTGTTTTCAATATGCGGGTCCTGATAAATATGGTCTACGCGCTGGGTATTAAAAGACGAGGCGCGGCGTTTAATACCGTGCACGATATAGCCTTTTTCCAGTAACAGCTCAGCCAGATAAGAGCCATCCTGGCCGGTAATCCCTGTAATCAGCGCGACTTTTGCTTGAGTCATGTTTTGGTCCGTAAGGTAAGAGAGTGCTGCGGGGTTATTGGGCCGAATCAGCGGCCGGGTAAAACGGGGCACTTTGGTAAGCCGTGGCTAAGCCCTGCATAAAGGGCGTGCTGGCTTGCCAGCCCAGTCCGTGCAAACGGCTTACATCCAGCAGTTTGCGCGGGGTACCGTCGGGCTTGCTGGTGTCAAACACCAGTTTGCCGGTAAAGCCGACCGTATCACACACCGCCTGGGCCAGCTGGGCAATGGTGATATCGCTGCCGGTGCCGATATTAATCAGTGGCGGATGCTGCTCATTTAAAAGCGCGTTATAGGGTTCATCCGGCAGATTCATAATATGCACGCAGGCTGCGGCCATATCTTCGCAATATAAGAATTCGCGCATCGGGGTGCCGGTGCCCCAGACATCGAATTCGGTGCGGCCTTGTTGTTTATATTCATGGGCGCGGCGCAGCAGGGCCGGAATCACATGGCTGTTTTCGGGGTGATAATTATCCCCCGGGCCATACAGATTGGTGGGCATCACGGCCATATAGTGCGTGCCAAACTGGCGGTTATAGCTCCAGCACATTTCCACACCGGCGATTTTAGCCAGTGCATAGGGCTGATTGGTTTGTTCCAGCGGGCCGGTCAGCAGATATTCTTCTTTAATGGGCTGCGGGCAATCGCGCGGATAAATGCAGCTGGAGCCTAAAAATAATAAGCGCTGTACGCCATTGCGGTAGGCGGCATCGATCACATTATTTTGAATCATTAAATTCTGGTAAATAAAATCGCCACGATAAATATTATTGGCGTAAATGCCGCCTACTTTGGCTGCGGCTAAAAAGACATAATCTGGTTTTTCTGCGGCAAAAAAGGCTTTAACAGCGGCCTGATCGCCTAAATCCAGCTCATCATGGCTGCGGGTAATCAGCTGGCTGAAGCCTTGCTTTTGCAATTCGCGCAGAATTGCGCCGCCTACCATGCCACGATGGCCGGCAATATAAATTTTGCTGTCTTTAAGCATTGTTCATTCCTTCGGTACCCGACCTGTCATACAGCGGACATATTTTGTGCGCCAGCATAATGCATACAGCATTACAGGCAGATTAATCTTTACCGGCCTGCGGCAGTTTAAGTGGCTATTTAATAAGCATTTTTATTGATAAAGCCTTTAAAAATCGTTAAAAAGACGATTTTTAAATCCAGATATAAGGACCAGTTTTCTAAGTAGTGCAAATCAAAGTTCACCCGTGCTTCCATTTTGCCCAGGGTATCGGTCTCGCCGCGCAGGCCATTTATTTGCGCCCAGCCGGTTATGCCCGGCTTCATTTTATGCCGCAGCATATAGTGCGGAATCAGCTCTTTATAATGATGGTTATGCTGCACCGCATGCGGGCGCGGCCCGACAATACTCATGCGTCCCTGCAGTACATTAATAAACTGCGGTAATTCATCCAGACTGGTGCGGCGTAAAAAGGCACCAATCGAGGTCAGCCGGCGGTCGCCCTTTTTAGCCTGCGTCAGCGTGTCACTGGCTTCCTGATGCATTTGCATACTGCGAAACTTATACACCACAATTTCTTCGCCATTCCAGCCATGGCGGCGTTGTTTAAAAAACACAGGGCCGGGCGAGGTTTTTTTAACCGCCAGTGCAATTGCAGCCAATAGCGGGCTGATTAACAGCAAAATAAGGCTGGCCAGCAGATAATCTTCAGCTATTTTCACCAGTTTATTCACGCCCCCTAAGGAAGAGGCGGAAATATCCAGCATGGGCACACCCATAATAAAAGTAATGCCGTGATTCATAATGCGATAAGTCAGCATATCGGGAATCACGCGGATATCGGCGGCACTGTTTCTTAAAGCAAATAATACTTTGGGGATCAGTTCGGCATCGTGGGCGGCCAGATTAATCCAGACTTCATCAAAATCGTATTTTTCTGCCAGATCTTCCACTAAGCCCAAAGCATGGGCATTAACCACCTGGCTGACTTTATAGCCACTCCAGGAGGAATGCTGAGCACGCTTTTTTAAATCGGCACTCATCGGGCCTGTGCCAACTAACAACACATCTTTGGTGTTGTATCCTTTTTTACTCAGCCAGCGCATGCCCAGCAGCACCAGCGATCGCTCCAGAATCAGCCCCAGCAGCATCAGCAGCATCCAGGTGCCCATAAACAGGCGCGAATAATCACTGGCGCTTTTAGAGAAAAACAACCAGGCCACCAATAAGCCGCAGGCCACCAGCCATATCAGGTTGATGCGCCCCAGCATGGCCAGCCAGCTGCCTCCGCGAAAGGATTTGTAAACTGCAGACGAGGTTCCGGCCAGCATCAGGCTGGTTGCCAGCACCAGCGTTAAATACGGCCCGTTCAGATCTGTGGCGCCAAACCGCCATTTTGCTGCTATAAAGGCACTCATCCATACCACTAAAATATCCAGCACAATAATGAGTGTGCTTAATAGCTGAGAGCCATTTCTTGTTGCATTCGCCCGCATTTTACCTGTCTGCCTGAAACAATTAATTTAATTCTTACAAATTCAATTAAACAAAAATTAATATAAGCAAATGCTGTTTTATCCGGCATTCTTTTGTTGCCGAAATATAACATATATATGTTGCGATATTAATCACTAAAAGATTAACTTTTCAGCGGGGTGAATTTAATTGACACCACCCTGTATAGTGAAATACTCTCGCGTAATACTTTTCCACTTAATATAAGGATAAGCTTAATGAAACTAAAACTTTCTTTGCTTGCTTTAGGCTTAACAGCAGTAATGAGCGTTGCCGCTTATGCTGCCTTTGATAAGGGCATGACTGCAGCTCAGGTAGAAACAACCGTTGCAGAAATGAAAACCAGCGGCAGTACTGCTGATGCCATCGTACAAGCTGCTCTGGCCGCCGGCGTAAGCCCGGAAGGCGTTGCAGTTGCCTTAGTTAACCAGGGTTATGCACCTACCGCCGCTGCAGCTGCTTTAAGCCGCAATGGTGTGGCTGCTGCCAAGGTTCTGGGCGCGTTAGCTGCTGCAGGTGCTTCTCCTGCTGCTGTGGCAAACGGTTTGCGTCTGGCTGGCGTGACTGAAGCAGGCATTGCTGCTGCAGCCATTGCTAATAATATCGACGTTGCCACCGTGACTGCAGCTACCGCTGCGGGCCCGGGTGCTGGCGGCGCTGATATTACTCCTCCGGCTACCACCGGTGTGGGTACACCTGTATTAACCACTACTGCAGCGCCTACTTTAGGCGGCGGCGGTTCAGCGGCTGTTTCACGGACTTAATTGATCGTGGCTTAGCCAAAGAAGATGCCTGCGGGCATCTTCTTTTTTTATCTGCAGAAATGACTTTGAGCATTATTAGTAATGATTAATATAGCGGTATTAGATTCCCGGCGGGATGAGCCTTTATTCTGGATGTTAATTGCCCTTATTTGCTGGGCCCCATTACCGCTGGCCAGTAATCGCACCTGGGCTGTGGGTATTTTAATTCTATTAAGCGTATCTATCTGGCTTTGTGCTGCAGTGTGTTATCGCGCCCACGCTCCGGCGGTTATTGCGCGTTTAAAACCATTTGCTTTACCTTTATTTTTATTACTGGGCCTCTTGTGCTGGACCATATTGCAATCTGCCCCATTACCTGTTGAACTGGTGCGGCTGTTATCCCCCGCCGCCGCCGGGTTCTGGTCTGAGATTGCGCCAGATGCAAGCAGCTCGCTATCGCTGAACCCTGCCCAGACCCAATTACAGGCCTCGCTGTGTTTTATCTATGGCAGCGCCTTTTTATGGACCATCCTATTGGTGCGCTCATCGCGCCGTATGATGTGGCTGGCCTATGCCCTGCTGTTTATGGCGCTGTTTCAGGCTATGCTGGGCGGATTTTTATATTCTTTTACTGCACGCTACCAGCTGTTTACCAGCGAGTTACACCATGGCCGTATGCTGGGCACCTTTGTTTACCATAACAATGCCGCCGCCATGCTTTCTATGTGTTTATCGGTGGGTATTGGCTTATTTATTGTGCAGCTGGAAAGAAACACCGGCATTAAACATAAAAAGTGGATGATTAACTGGCTGGATTTTATTCTGAGCAAAAAAATGCTGCTGCGGATGGCGCTGGTGATTCTGGTGATAGCACTGGTTATGACCCGCTCCCGCATGGGCAATGCCGGCTTTTTTACCGCCATGCTGTTCAGCCTGGGCCTCTATGCCGTAATCAGCCCTAAAGTGCGCAAAGTGGTGTGTATTTTGCTGGTCAGCCTGGTGCTGATTGATATCTGGGTGCTGGGCCAGTGGGTGGGGTTAGATAAGGTAGTGGCACGAATTGAAGCCACGCAGCTTAATAAAGCCGCCCGCAGCGCCATTATTGAAAAAGCCAATAAAAATGCCGCCAATTCTTTAAATTTTGTCAAACCCCAGACCGAAGAATCGGTGGAAGAGCGCACCCTGCCCGTGGCCTATGCCGGCCCGGCGATCCGTGATTATCTGTGGGCCGGATCCGGTGCCGGCACCTTTTATTCGGTCTTTCCGCAATATCGCCCGATGGATTCCAAAGGGTATTACGATCATGCGCATAATGATTATGTGGAATTACTGACCGATTACGGCCTGATTGGCGGTGCCTTATTTGGCCTTTTGGCGCTGGCTTCGCTCTGGCGGGTGATCCGCACCATTACCACCCGCAAACATCCGGTGGCACGCGGTATTGCCCTTGGTACGCTGATGGCCATGCTGGGGCTGTTTATGCACAGCCTGGTGGATTTTAATTTACAAATCCCTGCCAATGCCCTGCTCTTCACTGTGATTGTGGCCTTAGGCTGGTGCACCTCAGAAGTGGATAAACAATATTAACAGGCGGTGCGCGGAGCGCACCGGACAATGGTGCGTAACGCCGTTACGCACCCTACAGCAGTCGTCATGGTGGGAAATAACGTTATGCGCCACCCGGCGGTGAAGCTGTAGGGTGTGTAACGGCATCATCGTTACGCACCATGCAACACCCATTTGTGATGAGCCTGCCGAACCACGGCAAGTTCAGGTGAACGATTTGGAATACAGGGCCCGGTACAGCAGCCCGTAGGGTGTTGTAGCAGCATCATCGTTACGCACCATGCAACGGACATGGCTGATCGCATGTCCTGATACAACAGCCCCCAGACGAGGCCTTATGTCTTTACGACAAAAATTATTACTGCTGTTAACCGGTTTATTCAGCCTGCTGATGCTCAGCCTGTTTATAGAGCGGGTACAGAGCACCCGGCATTATGTGGAAGCCCAGCTGGCATCCACCGCGCAGGATGCTGCCTCGGCGCTGGTTTATCCCATCTCGCGGGCGCTCAATAAGGGGGACGCCATTCTGGCGGAAACGGCCATTAAATCTCTGCTGGACCGAGGCTATTTTAAGCAGATTGAAATTGTGGCCTTAAATGGCAAATCCATGACCAAAATGGAGCAAAGCAAACATATCGGCGATGCCCCGGCCTGGTTTATTGAATTACTGCCTTTAGACCCTGCCCCCGGCAGCGCCCTGCTCAGCGATGGCTGGCGGCAGCTGGGGCGGGTGGTGGTGGTGAGCGAGCCGGCACTGGCCTATAAGCAGCTGTGGGACAGCCTGACCCATACTCTGGGCCTGCTGCTGACCGCCTATATGATCAGCCTGCTGCTGATGAATTTTCTGGTGCATATGCTGCTGCGCCCGCTCACCGCCATCGAAAAATCGGCTAACGAAGTACAGGACCGCGAATTTAACCCCATCACCCGTATCCCGGATACCCGCGAGTTTCGCCGGGTGGTCCTGGCTTTTAATGTGATGATCGAACGGGTGCGGCAATTTTTAAGCATCGAGCAAAAACG
>JBOFGM010000104.1:0-4484 GCA_051649105.1 Iodobacter sp.
CCAGGCGAGTCTGGATCCTTTGCAGCGCATGGATCAGGCACGTTTACCCGAACTGGATCCTAAACACCACGGCTTTACCGATGCCGATATGGCAACGACGTTCGGTACCAATATTCAGGGGATGGAACGTGCCACCCTGGCCGAAGTGATCAGCTTTTTAAAGCAGACTTACTGCGGCAATATTGGTCTGGAATATATGCACATCACCAATGCAGAACAGCGCAAATGGGTGCAGCAGTGGTTTGAATCACGCCGCTCAACGCCTTCCTATGGCACCGAGCAAAAAAAACGCACACTTAAACAAGTGACTGCGGCCGAAACACTCGAACAATACCTGCATAAAAAATACGTCGGCCAAAAGCGCTTCTCGCTTGAAGGCGGCGACTCGATGATTCCGGCGCTGGATTTCCTGGTGCAGGGCGCGGGTGCTGTGGGCGTGCAAGAACTGATTATTGGTATGGCTCACCGCGGCCGCCTGAATGTGCTGGTCAATACGCTGGGCAAACAGCCACGCGATTTATTCAGCGAATTTGAAGGTCGTTCGGTCAGCGATTTGTCTTCCGGTGACGTGAAATACCATATGGGGTTCTCGGCGGATATCCCGACTCCGGGCGGCCCTATCCACCTGAGTCTGGCATTTAATCCTTCGCACCTTGAAATTGTGAACCCGGTGGTTGAAGGCTCGGTTCGTGCCCGTCAGCAACGCCGTGGCGATAAGCTGGGCGAGCAGGTGCTGCCGGTTCTGATCCACGGTGACTCGGCCTTTATTGGTCTGGGTACCAACCAGGGTACGTTTAACCTGGCCAATACCCGTGGTTACGGTACGGGCGGTACGGTGCATCTGGTGGTGAATAACCAGGTGGGTTTCACCACTTCCGACACCCGCGACACCCGTTCGACGATTTACTGTACCGATATCGCCAAGATGGTTGAAGCGCCGATTTTCCATGTGAACGGCGATGATCCTGAAGCGGTGATTCTGGTGATGCAGGCCGCGCTGGAATTCCGGATGAAATTCCACCGCGATGTGGTGGTGGATCTGGTTTGTTTCCGCAAGTTTGGTCACAACGAAGCCGATGATCCGTTTGTAACACAGCCAATGATGTACAAGAAGATTGGCCAGCATCCGGGCGCGCGTAAAAAATATGCGGACCGCCTGATTGCCGAAGGCGTGGTCACCAGTGAAGAAGCCGATGGCCTGATTCAGGCTTACCGTGCGGCGCTGGACCGTGGTGAGCATGTTGAACAAACCACGCTGACCGATTACAAACGCTCGCATTCGATCGATTTCTCCTGTTATATGGGCGTGCACTGGCGTCATCCGGTGGCAACGGCCGTATCGCAGGCTGATCTGGCGCGGCTGGCTGAAAAATTCACCCATATTCCGGACCACTTTAAGCTGCGTCCTAATGTGGAAAAAATCATTAAAGAACGCGTTGCCATGGTCAATGGTGAGATGCCCGTGGATTGGGGTATGGCCGAGCATCTGGCCTATGCCACTTTGCTGACCGAAGGCTACGCCGTGCGTATCTCGGGCGAAGACTGTGGCCGCGGTACCTTTAATCACCGCCATGCCGTGCTGCATGATCAGAACCGTGAGAAATGGGATCTGGGTGTGCATGTGCCTCTGCAGCATCTGGCCGAAAAACAAGCCAACTTTACCGTGATTGATTCGATTCTGAATGAAGAAGCGGTGCTGGCCTTTGAATACGGTTATGCCTGCTCGGCACCCGATGAGCTGACCATCTGGGAAGCGCAGTTCGGTGACTTTGCCAATGGCGCGCAAGTGGTGATCGATCAGTTTATTACTTCGGGCGAAACCAAATGGGGCCGTTTATGCGGTCTGACCATGATGTTGCCGCATGGCTACGATGGTCAGGGGCCGGAGCACTCCTCCGCCCGGGTTGAGCGTTATCTGCAGTTATGTGCCGAACATAATGTGCAGGTGCTGATGATGTCGGAAGCCGCGCAAATGTTCCATGCGCTGCGCCGTCAGATGCTGCGCCCAAGCCGTAAGCCGATGATTATCATCATGAGCAAAAAGCTCTTGAAAGCGAAAATGGCAGCCAGCCCGATCGAAGATTTCACCAACGGTGAATTCCGTCCGGTGATCGGAGACCAGGGCGGGCTGGACGCGAAGAAAGTGAAGCGTGTGGTGATGTGTGCAGGCCAGGTGTATTACGACTTGCTGGCCGGCCGTCAGGAACGCGATATTAAAGACATTGCCATTGTGCGGGTTGAGCAGCTTTATCCGTTCCCGACCGAAGAGCTGAAAGCTGAAATTGAAAAGTATCCGCATGCACGGGAAGTGATGTGGGCTCAGGAAGAGCCACGCAACCAGGGCGCATGGCATCAGATCCGCCATCGTCTGGAAGCGTGTATGCATCCTAAGCAAACACTGCTCTATGCAGGCCGTACCTCATCGGCGTCTCCTGCCGTGGGTTATATGAGCAAGCATACTGCCCAGCTGAAAGCTTTCGTTGAAGAAGCAATGACACTGTAAACCAGAGAGGAGCGGCACCCGGGGTGCCGCTTACCCGCCAGATTCGCTTGGAGTGAATAATGATTATCGAAATTACTGTACCGCAGTTACCTGAGTCCGTTTCCGAAGCCACTCTGTTGCAGTGGAAGAAAAAAGCTGGTGAAGCCGTGGCTCGCGATGAAAACCTGATTGATATCGAAACCGATAAAGTAGTGTTAGAAATCTCTGCCCCGCAGGCGGGTGTATTGGTTTCTATTTTGCAGGAAGAAGGCGCAACCGTTGGCAGCCTGCAACTGATTGCCACCATTGATACCGAAGCCGTTGCCGTGGCTCCGGTTGTGGCCGCCACTCCGGTAGTCGCTACCGAACAACAAATCCGCGTGGAAGCGGCTGCTAAAGAAGCGGGTGTTTCTGCCAGTGCCATTGGTTTTGGCACGGCCGTCATGCCAGCTGCGAAAAAAATGGCAGCAGATGCCGGTGTTAACCCGGCCGATGTGGCGGGCACAGGACGTGGCGGGCGTGTACTGAAAGAAGATGTGCAAAATCATCTGGCCAAACCTGCGGCAGCGCCGGCAGCGGCACCAGCCGCTCAGGGGGATCGCACCGAGCAGCGCGTGCCAATGAGCCGTTTACGTGCCCGTGTTGCAGAACGCTTACTTGAATCGCAACAAACTAACGCAATTCTGACCACATTCAACGAAATCAATATGAAGCCGTTGATGGATCTGCGTAATAAATACAAAGATAAATTTGAAAAAGACCACGGTGTAAAACTGGGCTTTATGGGTTTCTTTGTTAAAGCCGCCGTTCATGCGCTGAAAAAATACCCGATTCTGAATGCCTCCGTTGATGGTAACGACATTATCTATCACGGCTATTTTGATATCGGAGTGGCCGTAGGCAGCCCGCGTGGTCTGGTGGTTCCGGTGATCCGTAATGCGGACCAGTTATCTTTGGCTGAAATTGAAAAAACCATTGCTGACTTTGGTAAACGGGCTCAGGCCGGCAAGCTGGGTATCGAGGAATTAACCGGCGGCACTTACACCATTTCTAATGGCGGTACCTTTGGTTCGATGATGTCCACACCGATTATCAACCCGCCACAATCGGCCATTCTGGGTATGCATGCGACGAAAGATCGTCCGGTGGCAGAAAATGGTGAAGTGGTGATTCGTCCGATGATGTATCTGGCTCAGTCTTACGATCACCGTATTATTGATGGTCGCGAAGCGGTGCTGTCTCTGGTTGCTATTAAAGAAGTGATTGAAGATCCGGCTCGTTTGTTGCTGGATATTTAATCGCAGGCCATTTGTTTATATAAGGGGGGTGGATTGCCTCAGCCACAAGCAGAGGCAGTCCGGTATGAAGCTTCCCTTCGCTAAATATAGCGGGTGCGGACAACGCAACCCCTGAAAGTGAGAAAACCATGTCGCAACAATTTGATGTTGTCGTAATCGGCGCCGGCCCTGGCGGTTATGTAGCCGCTATCCGCGCTGCACAGCTGGGCTTCAGTACTGCATGTATCGATGAATTTAAAAGCAAAGACGGTAAGCCAAGTCTGGGTGGCACCTGCTTAAACGTGGGTTGTATTCCATCGAAGGCCCTGCTGGAATCATCCGAAAACGTAGAGCGTCTTGAGCATAAGTTTGCTGCGCACGGCATCACAGTAGAAGGCATGAAGTTTGATGTGGCCACCATGCTGGCCCGTAAAGACGGCATTGTGACCAAGCTGACCCAGGGCATCGGTTATTTGTTTAAAAAGAATAAAATTGCCAGCCTGCACGGTCATGGCAAAATTCTTGGCAAAAATGGCGACAAATGGCAGGTTGAAGTAGCCAATGGCGATGTGCTGGAAGTAGTGGAAACCAAGCATATCATTATCGCTACCGGCTCTAATCCACGCGCATTTCCTGGCGTGCCATTTGATAACAAGCTGATTCTGGATAATGAAGGCGCGTTGTCGATTCCTGAAGTGCCTAAAAAGCTGGGCGTGATCGGTGCC
>JBOFGM010000105.1:0-7874 GCA_051649105.1 Iodobacter sp.
ATGCCGGGCTTCCAGTGTGGCCAATTGCAGCAAACGATCGACAATTTGCTGCATTCTTGCGGTTTCTTGCCGGATATGGCGGGTAAAGCGCTGATGGTCGGCCGCGTTCAGCGCCACACCTTCTTCAAATAAGATCTCGGCCGCGCCGCGAATCCCCGCCAGCGGGGATTTCAGCTCATGGGTCAGCCCGTGCACATAGTTTTCCACATAGGCCTTGCCTTCCAGTTTCTCCCGCATGGTGCCCAGCGCCGCGGCCAGTGTGGTGAGCTCGCGGTTGGCACTGAATTGTGGCACGGCAACGGTCTGCCCCTGGCTGACTGCCAGCGCAAAGTTAGTCAGGCGGGTAATTCCATGGCTCAGCCACCATGAAAACAGCCCGCCGGCGATCAGGCCAACGGCCAGCAGCAAGAGCCCCGCCCGCCAGAGTTTATTTTCACTGCGTTCAATAAAGGGCTGCATCGCCCAGTTGGGGCGGGCGACCGTCAGTACGCCGACAATTTGCTTGCCCTTGGTAATCGGGGCGGCCACATGCATCACGGTAGAGAGTTCATTATTCGGATCCGCCAGCGAGCTGCGCGCACCATATTGCCCGTGCAAGGTGAGGTAGACATCGCGCCACTGGCTGTAATCCTGACCAACGGCCTGGCCGGTGGAATCCAGAATCACTTTCCCCTGGTCATCGGTCACATAGACCCGCAAAAAGGTTTTGTCCCGTGGCACGCCCCAGACCTGAGCCTGAGGGTTTCTTTCGGCAAATTGCCGCACGGCGCGGGCAAAGCGGCCATTATCCAGCCGGCCGGCCACAAAATCGGGCTGAATCATCTCGGCCAGCAAATTAGCCGTATCCACCAGAACCTCTTCGCTGGACTGACGCACGGCAGGTTTAATTTCATCCCTGACCAGATTCAGTACAAAGGCGGCCAGCAGGCTGACCAGCAAAAAATAACCCAGAAAAATCCGCAGCGAAAAGCGCATTACACCTGCTCCAGTGCATAACCAAAGCCCCGGTGGGTGGATATCGGGTCCTGATCCGGGCAGATCAGACGCAGTTTGGCTCGCAGGCTTTTAATATGGCTGTCGATCGTGCGCTCAAAACTGTCTTCGGCGGCTTCCCCAAGAGCATCCAGTAACTGAGCCCGGCTGAATACCAGCCCGGGACGGGCTAAGAGGGTAATCAGCAGCCGGTACTCTGAGGGCGTCAGGGTTAAATGCTGGCCGGCATAGAGCACCCGCCGCCCCTCTGCATCGTGTTCAAACAGCGTATGCGGGGTTGCGGTTCTGGCGGTGCAGCGTTTTAAGATGGCTTTGACTCTGGCCGCCACTTCACGCGGGCTGAAGGGTTTGAGTACATAGTCATCGGCACCCAGCTCCAGCCCCAGAATACGGTCCAGTTCTTCGGCCCTGGCGGTCAGCAGTAAAACCGGCAGATCACTGTGGCGGCGCAGCCGTTTCAGTACTTCCAGCCCGCTGTCGTCCGGCAGGCCAATATCTAAAATCAGCAAATCCGGCTTTTGGCTGTGGATGGCCGCCTCGCCTTCTCTGGCCAGCGGATAGCAGCGGACATCAAATCCTTCCCGCTCCAGCGCAAAGCGCAGGGTGTCGCTGATAGCGGGTTCGTCTTCAATGACAACGATGGCAGCGTTCATGACCGGGGAGTTCCAAGAGAATGACCGTTGATCATAAGGTAATTTTGCATCCGTTTGCGGGGATTTTTTCCTGTTATGCTGCACTGCAACATAAAATTTAATATCCTGAATTCAGGATGCTGGTATTTGCCGGGGAGCCGCCATGAATAAAAATCAACGAACCATTAATCTTGCCCTGCAAGGCGGAGGCGCACACGGCGCTTTTACCTGGGGCGTGCTGGATGCGTTGCTGGAAGATGGCCGCATCCGCTTTGAGGGGGTCAGCGGCACCAGTGCCGGCGCTATGAATGCCGTGGTGCTGGCGCAGGGTCTGATGGAAGGGGGGGCGGATGGCGGCCGGCAGGCGCTGGAGAATTTCTGGCATGCTCTGGCTAAAAGTGTGCCGGTCGATTTTGGCGGCGGGGATGCGGCCAGTGCATCGGTCACCAAGGTGATGCAGCAATGGACGCGCTATTTATCGCCCAGTCAGATGAATCCCTTTGATGTAAATCCTTTGCGGGATCTGATTGCCCGGCAAATCGATTTTGAGGCATTAAAAAAGCATAATCCGGTGAAGTTATTTATTGCCACCACCCATGCTAATTCCGGCAAATTGCGCATTTTTCAGAATCCGGAAATCACTGCCGATGTGATTCTGGCTTCTGCTTGTTTGCCGACGTTATATCGCAGCGTTTCTATTGCCGGCGAGCCCTATTGGGATGGGGCATATTCGGCCAATCCGGCGGTGTTTCCCTTATTTGATCATTGTGAAGCCAGCGATATTTTGCTGATTCTGTTGCAGCCATTAACCCTGCATTCCTCGCCCGATTCGGCCCGGGAAATTCAAACCCGGATTATGGATATTACTTTTCAATCCGGATTTATCCGTGAAATGCAGATGTTTACCCGGCTTAAAGCGCGCCGGCCCTTATTTGTCTGGTCTAAATTAGACCGGCAAATTGCCCGTACGCATTTCCATTTAATTGAGGCAGAGCTGGGTAATTTTGATGCCGAATCCAAGCTGGCCGTAAATATTAAGTTCTTTACCATGCTTAAAGAATCAGGCCGTGAATTTGCGCAAAGCTGGCTGGCCGAAAACTATTCCAAATTGGGTAAAGCATCCTCGGTGGATCTGGAAGCGCTCTTTGCCTGAAGGCCGGTCGCCGCTTAATTTTGCCATTTATAGCGGCAAATCATCCAACTGAGCGCTGATCCTGCATAATGAGAGCATATCGACAACAAAAAAGGATAGGAGCTGATTACAGCTCCGGATATGGATAGTAGTATTTTCTTAGTGTTTGTTGCCTTTCTGCTTGTGCTGCTTAACGGCTTTTTTGTGGCCGCAGAGTTTGGTCTGGTCAAGCTTCGCCAGACGCGTGTCAGCGCCATTGCCAAAATGCTGGGCTGGCGCGGACGGGTTCTGGTTAAAGTTCACCATGATCTGGATGCCTACCTTTCGGCCTGCCAGCTGGGTATTACCCTGGCGTCTCTGGGCCTTGGCTGGGTCGGTGAGCCGGCTTTTGTAAAGCTGCTGCTGCCTTTGTTCAGCATGGTCGGTGTGGTCAGTGAACCCTTGATTCATTCCATTTCCTTTGCTGTCGCTTTTCTGATTATTTCCTATCTGCATATTGTGGTGGGTGAGCTGGCGCCTAAATCCATGGCGATCCGCATGCCCGAGCGGATCAGTGTCTGGACCGCCGTACCGCTGTATTGCTTTTACTGGCTGATGTATCCGGCCATCTGGATGCTGAATCACAGTGCCAACTGGGTACTGCGTAAGCTGGGGATGGATGTGGAGCATGGCCATGACAGCCATTACTCAGCCGACGAGCTGAAGCTGATTTTGCGCACATCGCCGTCCGATGAACAATATAACGAAGAAGACTGGCGGGTACTGGCGCAGGCACTGGATTTCCGTGATCTGGAAGTGGCCGATCTGATGCATCCGTTCAGCGAAGCTGTTTCGCTGTCGGCCAGCTCAGATATCGAAACCCATCTGGACCGTATTGTGCAGCACCGTTACAGCCGCTATCCCTATCTGAATGCGGATGGACATGTGCAATCGGTGATCCATTTAAAAGATATCTTTTTTGCCATGCGCAAAGGCACCCTGCCACCCAGCCTGGATCAGCTGGCCCGGCCGGTGTTAACCGTTTCCCCCAGCTTATCGGTAACCGAGTTATTTAAGCGTTTCCGGGATGGTGCACCCCATTTTGCCGTGGTGGCGTATTCCGATGGTCAGCCGCTGGGCTTTATCACTTTGGATAATTTGCTGGGGGCTCTGGTGGGCGAGATTCGCGATGAATTCCGCCAGGCTCAGAATGAATGGTCCAAGCTGGATGATGGCTCGCTGATTGGTAAAGGCAGCTTAAATATCTTTACGCTGGAACGCGCCTTAGGCATCGATATTGAAGAAACTGAAGCGGATTCTGTGGGCGGTTTAATCATGCAGCAGCTGGGCGACTTGCCGGAAGAAGGCCAGCGGATTTGTTTTCAGGACTTTGATGCCGTGGTCAAAAAAATGAACGGGCCCAGGATTGTACTGGTGCGAATCTACCCCAAGGAAGCCGTGCATTAAGCCAGAAACACCCGTCAGCCAGCAGGCAGCGGGTGTTTTTTTATTCACTGGACACGATTATTTATTTGGGCGATGCTTACACCAATCTGTTTAAAAAAGATGGTCATGCAAAGTCTCCTCCGCGGCATTCTTTTACTGGCTTTAACGTCTGTGGCTCTGGGCGCGACCCAGCCTTGCCGTACCGAGGGCTTTGCCCAGGAAGTGCAGTGTGGTCAGGTAGAGCGCCCGCTTAACCCTGCCGCCCCGCAGGGGAAAAAAATCCAGATTCACTATATGGTTTTAAAAGCCAAGGATCGCAATAAACTGGCCGATCCCTTGTTTTTATTAGCCGGTGGCCCGGGCCAGAGCGCCATTAATGTCGCCGGCTGGGCGGAGCGTTTATTTAATAAGCTGCAGCTGCGCCGCGATCTGGTTTTTGTTGATCAGCGGGGAACCGGTTTATCGGCTCCGCTGAATTGCCCGGACACCCAGGATTTAAGCCAGCTGGCCGATAATGATCAGGCGCTGCACTCTTTGGAGCGTTGTAAAACGGATCTGCAGAAGCTCCCCTATGGCGATCTGCGTTTTTATACCACCAGTATTGCGGTGCAGGATTTAGAGGCGGTCCGCAAGGCCGAAGGCTATCCGCAAATTAATCTGGCAGGTATTTCCTATGGCACCCGGGTGGCTCTGGAGTATCTGCGGCAGTATCCGCAGTCTGTGCGGCGGATGGTGCTCGATGGCGTGGTGCCGCCGGACTATGCCTTGTCGGGTGAAGATTTACAAAGTGCCCTGAACCGCCTGTTTACCGATTGCAGCCAGGAAGCCCGTTGCCAAAAAGCTTATCCGGATCTGGCGCAAAGCTGGCGGGATCTGCTGGCAGGCTTACCCAAAGCCACCGTTTTAAAGCATCCGCGTTTAAACACCGAAGCTAGCGTTACGATCAGCCGCGATACGGTGCTGGGCATGGTGGCATCGGTTTTATATTCACCGGTGAACAGTGCCGGCCTGCCTTTTGCCATTACGGAAGCGAAGTTTGGGCGGTTTAACCCGCTGCTGGCGCTGAGCGGCAATACGGCCTTACCGGGTCCGGGAAGTATTGCGGTGGGCATGCATTATTCCGTCTGGTGCGCCGAAGAAGCCGCCCGTCTGCCAGCGACGCAGGATGATTTTGGCCGTTTTCGCAGTGAAACCTATCGCAAAATATGTGCCGGCTGGCCGCGCGGTGAAGTGCCGGCTGCCTTCTATACCCTGGGTAAAAGCCCCAGACCTGTGCTGTTACTGAGTGGCGGGCTGGACCCGGTGACGCCGCCGCAACATGGTGAACATGTGGCAAAGGCGCTGGGGGCAGAGGCCAGACATGTGGTGCTGGGCCAATCAGGGCATGGCATGCTGATGCAAAGCTGTGTGGATGAGGTGGTGTACCGTTTTATGGATGCGGCGGAGCCCAAAAAAGTGGATCTGAGCTGCATTAAACCTGTTCCACGCCCCCTGGTGTGGACTTTACCCAGGGCCGCACCATGATTACGGTTGAGCATTTATCCAGGCAATTTACCCGCGGGGCAGGATGGAGCTGGCCGCGGCGTGAGCCAGAAGTGGTGCAGGCGGTTAAAGATATTCACTTTCATGCGGCCGATGGCGTGGTGACGGGTTTATTAGGGGCCAATGGCGCGGGGAAGACCACCACCTTGCGCATGATTGCGGCCCTGTTGCCGGCCGATGGCGGGCAGATTGAGGTGGATGGGGTGCGGGTAGAAGCCGGCAAGCAGGCCACGCAGGCAGGGATGGGCGTGTTGTCCGATGCCCGGGGTCTTTATCCGCGGCTGAGTGCGCGTGAAAATATTGCCTACTATGGCGTGTTGCATGGCATGAGCCGGGATGAGGCCAATGAGAGGGCCTTGCAACTGGCCGATGCGCTGGATATGCGGGAATTGCTGGACCGGCGTTGCGAAGGCTTCAGCCAGGGTGAAAAAATGAAAACGGCGCTGGCCCGGGCGCTGGTGCATAACCCGCAGAATATTATTCTGGATGAGCCGACCAATGGCCTGGATGTCTTGGCTACCCGCGCCCTGCGTGAGTTTTTAGCCTGGCTGAAATCACCCGCTGGCGGCAGTAAATGTATTTTATTTTCCACCCATATTATGCAAGAGGTGGAGCGGCTGTGTGACCATGTGGTGATTGTGGCCCGGGGTGAAACGGTGGCGGAAGGATCGGTGGCTGAATTACTGCAGCTGGCCGGTAAAAATGATTTTGAAGATGCGTTTGTCAGCCTGGCATTTATGGGCCAGCAACTGGATAAGCTATGAAAATGATCTGGGAAATCTTTAAAAAAGAATTGATCGATTCATTAAGAGATAAACGCACCATGCTGGTGGTGATCTTGTCTTCTTTAATGGGCATGCCATTTTTTTTGTTTATCAGTTCAGAAGCGTATTCCAGAATTGATGCCCAAAATGAAAAGCGTTTTATCCGGGTTGCCGGGGCAGAATATGCACCCCAGTTGGTGAATTATATTCAGCGCCAGGGTTTTGAAATTAAACCTGCGGCGGCGGATTATGAGAAGAAACTGCACAGCAAAGAATATACCGAGCCGGTTTTATTATTGCCCGAAGATTTTACCCGCCTGTATGAGCAGGGTATTGCCCCAAAAGTGTTGATTGTCAGTGATCTGGCGAATAAAGATACGCAAATGGGCGTGCGGCCGGTGAAAGCCTTATTGCAGGGATTTATGCAGGAGCAGGCAGGATTAAATCTGGCTTTGCGCGGGGTTTCTGCCGAGATATTAACGGTAATTAAAGCCGAAGAGCGCCATTTAAGCCGCTCGCAAAATCAGCAAAGTGCCGGTTTAAAAGAAATGCTGCCGTTTATGTTTATTATGACTTTGCTTGGGGTGGGCATGTATGCGGCCATTGATACCTCGGCCGGAGAGCGGGAGCGCGGCTCGCTGGAGCCCTTAATGATGAATCCGGTTTCCAGCTGGCATTTTGCCCTGGGTAAATGGGCTGCCGTGGCTACTTTAACGGTATTGGTCTTGTTTTTTAATGTGATGAGTATTTTCCCATCACTGCTTTTAATTAAAAACGAGGTCTTAAAAATTGCATTTCAATTTTCTTTAGCCGATGCCTTTATTTTTCTGGCGGTATTGTGGCCGCTGGCATTAGCTATTTCTGCATTGCAAATAGCCGTGGCCATTAATGGTAAAAGCCATAAAGAAGCGCAGGCCAGAAATTCGATGCTGATGCTGCTTGCACCGCTGGCTTTGGTGATGGGGCTGCTGAAGCAGGGGGCGGACCCGGTCTGGTTTTCCTGGACCCCGCTGTTAGCGCAAAATCAGCTGATTGTTAAAATCCTGAATGGCGAGCTATTGAGCCTGGCAGAAATGCTGACGCCGGTACTGGTTTGCCTGCTGATAACGCTGGCCAGCCTGAGCTATACCGCCAGGAAAATGCGCCAGGTGGTGATGCAATAGAGGGCGGCAGGATCCCGGCCACATCCGGCCGGGGACAATCAGAAATACAGCCGCTCTATGACTAAGCCAATAAAAAACACCACCAATAAACCCAGGGTGCAAAATAAAATCCATTTAATCATCCGCAGCCAGCGTATATCTTTGCTGCGCTGATATTTAAATGCGCCAAAGGCAATACCCAGTACGGCCAGAATAAATAAAAGGCGCAAAACAATAAACATCA
>JBOFGM010000106.1:0-2488 GCA_051649105.1 Iodobacter sp.
ATGCTTTTATCCACCCAGTAAAATACATTCACCGGCCCGTCCTGACCAAACTGAAAAGCCGTTGATTGGACCTGCTGCAAAGGGATCTCATGGGTGACATAAAGTGTCAGCCGCTGGCCGGATGCATTATGGTACATCAGCTGGGCGACCGGCTTGCGCTCGCCAGGAAGTAGCCGGCCACCAATCAGGGTGTAGCCGACAGATTGCAGGTCTGGCGGTTTGATCGGGGCACCCAGGTGTTGCGACAGCCAGTTTTCCAGTTGTTGTGTCTGGTCTGCGCCGACTTCAACAGGGCGGTGGGTGTCCGGGCTGTAAATAACATGAGCGACCGCGGCCCGCCGGGCAAAATCTGCCAGTTGAGGGCGGCTGTCTGCACCGGACGGGGCCAGGGAAAAGGCAGCTTGTTGCATGTTTTTATCGCTCAGCCCTCTTGCTACCCATGCTGAGCTGGCGCTGCTGATTGCAATGACGATGCCGGCGGCAATCCGTGGCAAACTCCATTGGTTGGGTTTTCTGGCGGCATAGTGCAGGCGGGCGGGTGGTTTTTCATCGAGCACTGCCTGATATAAATGACGCAACTCTTTTTTTTGCCTCTGATAGCTTTGTAAGCGCCGTGCTTCTTTGGGGTGTGCTGACAGATAGGCGTCAACGTCTTTCTGCCTGTCAGCAGACAGCTGACCATCAATACTGGCGTGGAGCTCTGCTTCAGTCACCGTGTGCGTCTGATTCTTCATGGTGTGCTCATGTGACGATTTTAAAGCGAACAGGCTGGGCTTGTGTTTCCAGTACGATGCGCAAGCGTTCACGGCCCCGTGACAGCCGGGACATGACTGTACCGACAGGAATGTTTAATGTTTTAGCAATGTCTGCATAAGTCATGTCTTCCAGTGCAACCAGTAGTAATACTTCCCTTTGTTCATCGGGCAGCTGATTGAGTGCCAGTTGTAAATCACGCATTGCCAGCTGTTCTCCTTGCCGGGCGGCAACCGGGATTTCCGGCGTGTTGTTATCCAGCTCAATGGTGTGAATGCGCGGGCGGCGTACTGCATCTGCATGCAGATTATGCATGATGCTGAACAGCCAGGCGCGCATATCGGAAACGCCCTGCCACAGGCCGGATTTCAACCATGCGCGCTCCAGCGTGTCTTGCACCAGGTCGTCCGCCTCTTCTTTGTGCCGCACCAGCACCCGCGCATATCTGCGCAGGCGGGGCAGCATATTCAGAAACTCGTGTTCGTTGCGCAGCATGGAGCGTATTTAGTTAAAGCTCAATTGCGGGTCAATTTGCCATGTTTCATTGACGATCTTTCCTTCGCGCCATGTCAGTACATAGCGGACTTTAATCTTGATTTTGCCTTCAAAGAAAACATTGGCGGTAACGGTCGCTCCTTTGGGGTTGAGTGACTCTTCCAGTTTTTCGATGCTGACTTTTTGTGTGCCCTGTGCCTGGGTGAATTTGCTCCAAACCGTGTTGATGGGTTGTTTGCCCGCGTAGAGGCCATCAATTGGGCCGCCTACCCAGTTGAATTGGGCTTGCTCGGCGTAGTTTTGCATCAGGTGTGCAACATTTCCTGAGGCGATGCTTTGAAAGTGAGCGCGGCTGTCTTCGGCGGGGGTGGCAAAAGCGTGGCTGCTCAGCAAAATGAGGGCGGCGGGTATAAGGGCGCGTTTAAGCATGGTGATTAATCCTTTGAGCTATGGGCCGGGAAAAGTTGGCCGGACGAGGTGAATCCCGCTTCGCTTGTGGTATTAAAGCGGCGCTGACTTTGGGGTGGCAGCGATTTGCTGCACAATTTTTTGGCTGCTCCGGTCAACTTTGGCAATGCTGAGGTCTTCATTCAGTACATAGGCCAGTTTGCCGTCGCGGGTAAATGCAATCGCCTGACGGGGCTGCTTAAAGCCGGTGATTGTCGCCACAAGCTGCAAGGTGGCAACATCAACCACCGAAACGCTCTGGTCGGTCAGATTGCCCGCATAAATGACACGTCCATCGGGCGAGATCGCTGCGCCATAAGGCTCACGCCCGACAGGAATAAGGTTTTGGATCTCCCGCTTAGCAATATCTGCAACCGCAATATTGTCTGTGCCGCTATTGGCGGCAAACAGGGTATTGCCATCCGCGCTGATTGAAATCGCGCGAATCTTGCTGAAGCCTTTAATCTCCCCTTCAATTTTGTCGGTCTTAGTATCAACAATGGTGACTTTGTCGCCCAGAAAATTGGTGACATAGAGCTTCTTGCCATCGGGGCTCAGCTTTACACCCTGGCGTGGCTGAGCAAACCCGGTGATCACACTGCGTGCCAGCCCGCTGCGGGTATCAAAATGGGTGACCGTGTTTGAGGCCTGGTTATTCAGATATAAATTCTGACCATCTTTGCTGATCGCCGTACCAAAGGCACCAGGGCCTGCGGCCATTCGCGACAAAACTTGAAGTGTGGCGGTATCTGTTTTTATGATTTCACCCAGACTGCTGTCTGAGACATAAAAT
>JBOFGM010000107.1:0-6427 GCA_051649105.1 Iodobacter sp.
CAGCTCAACCGCATACTGGTGAATTTTTTCCACATGATCCCCTGGTGCCAGCGGCCAGACAAAGCCTTCCCAGCGTTCAGCATCTTCCAGTGTGGAAAAGGTAATCCGGATTTCTGCATTTTCATGGGAGGCAATGCAAATCACCGGGGTGCGGCCCTTGCTGCGAATGCTGCGCAGCGCATTGCTGGCCATCAGTTGCAAACGGGTTTCCAGCTGTGTTTCACGGCCGGCTTCGCCAGCGGTGAGCCATGGCATGGGGGTGCGCGGAATAGGAAACAGGGTTACGCCATTGGTTTTAAGTTGCTCACCAATTAAATTAGCCAGCTGCATGCCCCAGGCTCCCAGGTTGCCATCGAGCCGGATGGCCGGTGCTTCGTCTTTTTTCTGGATGGCAACGCCCACCAGAAAACGTAAAAACACGGCTTCATCTTTCAGCGGCATAGCTGCGGTATTAAGCTCCAGCGGCAGGCCGCCCGAGGCATATTGCAGCTGATCGCGCCACTGGCAAAGCTGAGACGGGTTAACGCCGGCCAGGGTTTCACCATGCACCAGTTTGGCAGACAGCCAGACATCAGCCTCTTTATGGATCACATCATGCTGTTTCAGCAGTGCCAGTACGGCATCGATATCGCTGAGCTGGCCGGCCAGCTCGGTGCTGCCTTTAAAGCCGGCCACCAGAATCAGCGGAATGGCAAAGGGAATGGCATATTGCGCGGCATCGGCCGGTGCGGTTTCAACCACTTTACGCAATAAGGTCCAAAGCTCCAGGTAAGCTTCTAATGAAGGAGCCTGAGTCATGGCGGCATTCAGGCCGGCATGATCCTGACTGGCTAAATACTGGCCCAGCAGGGCGGTCAGTTCTTCTCGTTTTTGGCTGACAACAACGCTGGAAGATTCAGTCAACAGCGACATCAATAGCCGGATAATAGGGTTTTGTGCATTGACTCTGGCGTAGCGGCGCGGATCTGGAAGGTACATAGCTGGCCTGTACGGAGTGGACAAAAAATCAATTATACCGAGACTGGCGGGTTTTGAACCATTTGGCGCACGGCTAAGGGAAAGCGCTAACAGTCTTGCCGGGTAAAATTGTGTGAAGTAAGGAAGTTATACATCATATTTATTGCTGATTAAGGCATTTTTCAGCCATTGTCCGGCTTGCCCCAGCGGGTGAGCCGGCAGCCAGACCAGCTGAATGCCCAGTTGCAACTGGTTTTCTGTCAGTTCAAGCGGCAGCCGGACGATATCCTGCTCCAGCGCTGCGCTGGCCAGATGTTGTGGTAAACAGGCCCAGCCCAGACCCCGGCGCACCAATTCCAGCACCGCCCAGTCCCCTTCCACCCACCAGACCGAAGTGGAATAGCGAAACCGCTCTTTTTCGGTGCCATCATGGCGGCCTGTCACCATCAGCTGACGATGAGATTTAAGCATTTCCAGACTGACCGTGGTTTCGGCGGCCAGCGGGTGCTGGCGGGACACGACAAATTGCACCTCGCACTGGTGCAGCAAATGAAAATCCAGCTCGGCCATGGGTTCTGCCGGCTGATAACAAATGCCTAAATCGGCCCGGCCGGATTGAAGCAGGGCATAGAGGTCTTCCATAATCGGAAACAGCAGTTCCAGCTCCAGCAGGGGAAATTGCACGGCAAACTGCTCCAGCAGATTACCCAGCCAGGGCATTTGGGCCGAATCATCCACGGCAAGGCAAAGCCTGGCCTCCTGCCCCGCATTCAGGCTGGCAGCAATGCCGCTGAACTGCTCACAGCGCTGCAAAATGGCACTGGCTTCGGGTAACAGCCTGACCCCTTCGGCGCTCAGCCGGGGATAGCGGCCTTCGCGGTTAAATAAGCTCACGCCCAGATCGATTTCTAAATGAGCAATCGCGGTGCTGATCAGCGATTGGGCTTTACCCAGTTTGCGGGCGGCGGCAGAAAAAGAGCCGCATTCGGCGGCCGTTTTAAAGGCCGTTAACTGATCGAGTGAATATTTCATCTATCTGCTTTTCAGATGGTTACCAACTAACAGCTATCATAGAAGCAGTTTATGATAGTGGCCAGAGCTAACAGGAGCGGTGTATGAAAATACAAATGCGTAAAAAATGGGATCGTATTCGTCAAGCGGTCGGGTTTGAAGTGATTGGTGTCTTGATTTTTGTACCCTTTGCCAGCTGGGCCTTTGGATTTTCTTATCAAGCGCTGGGTATTCTGGCCGTGGTGATGTCGGTGATCGCCACTGTCTGGAATTATGTATATAACCTGGGTTTTGATCATTTATTGCTGCGCTTAAAAAAACGTGTGCATAAAAATCCCATCGAGCGGGTGGTGCATGCGGTGGGTTTTGAAGGCGGCTTATTGTTAGTCAGTTTGCCGCTGGTGGCTTTATGGCTGAATATCGGTCTTTGGCAGGCTTTTATTATGGATCTTGGCTTTGCTGCGTTTTATTTGGTTTATGCCTTCGTTTATAACTGGATTTACGATAAAGTTTTCCCTTTGCCAGACTGGCAAACTGCTTAACGCCCCGTACAGAGAGACAAAATGGTTAGTTTAATTAATAGCGATGCACTGGCTGATTTATCCGCCGCCGCCAGACAAAGCCCGCGACTGCGCAAAAATTTTAATTTTCATGCCAGTGATGATGCGCTCTGTCATCGCCTGTTAAATGCGCTGGAGCCTGGCACCTATGTGCGGCCGCACCGGCACTTAAATAGTGAAAAAGAAGAAACCATGATTGCGCTCAGCGGGCGCTTTGGTATTTTGATTTTTGATGAAGCGGGCAAAGTGACTCAGCAGGTGCTGATGGCCGCGGGTGAAGATTGCCTGGGCATTAATATTCCGGCCGGTGTCTTTCACAGCATTGTGGCGCTGGAAAGCGGTTCGGTCTTTTTTGAAAGTAAG
The DNA here is from genome assembly GCA_051649105.1 of Iodobacter sp. Taxonomy (GTDB): domain Bacteria; phylum Pseudomonadota; class Gammaproteobacteria; order Burkholderiales; family Chitinibacteraceae; genus Iodobacter. The sequence goes on from JBOFGM010000107.1 coordinate 2,892, forward strand.
GCCGGCCCCTATGTGGCCATTGCCGAGGCAGAAAAAGCCGGCTGGGCCCCGGCAGAGGGAGAGGCGGGCTGTGCCGCTTATCTGGCCGGAATGATCGCGCGCTTTAACTAAAAAAAACGGGCAGCCGCTCTGGCTGCCCGCAATGACTTAATGCAATGGCTTAACGCCGTGGAATACCAAAACGGTAGCCCAGCGAGAAATCCAGCACCGGGCTGTTCAGATCACCCTTAAAGGATTTAACCAGCCCGGCACCCACCTTGGCATTCCAGTTACGGCTGACCGGATAGCTGATATAAGCCATCGGCTGCATAATGGCTCCGCCATCAGAATCCACACCCCCGCCACCGGCAGCGCCTACCAGCATTTCAGCACTGACCTTCAGCGGCCCGATGACTTCTTTACTTTCCCAGCCGGCACCAAATAAACCAACCGAATAACCACCGGCTCCGCCGCCCAGTGCGCTGTGCGCCTGGCCGGTCAGATAAAAGCCGTCTTCAATCACCCGGTTGAGCTTAAAGCCAATATTTTGCATGCTGCGCTTGCTGCCATCACGACGGGCTGCACTGGTATAGTGCTGCACGCTGGCATCCCATTCCCAGCCTTCAACCCGGTCCAGAATATCGCCGCTGGCATGCGGGTGATCCAGTGCCAGTCCCAGCTGCAGGCTGGCATAGCGAGCCTTGAAACTGCCATCAAAGGCCTTGGAGACCCCGGTTTCCAGGGTTAAATCCAGATCCCGGCTGATTTGCCAGGCACCATAAACGGCGGCTTTACCCAGTGTGCCACCGCCTGTATCGACAGCCCCCCCGCCTCCTGCCCCCAGAGCGGCACGCGTACCGGCATGAAAGGACGAGTTAAAGGTGTATTCCCAGCCCAGCGTGGCCAGCACTTCGGCATAGCCATCTGAGGCGCCTTTGACGGCACCCGCAGCTTCCACACCCCACAACCAGCCATTATTCAGCGATTGGGTCATTAAAAATCCGGCATAGGAGGTGCTGTCGGGGGCAGGGGTGCCCGTGGTGGTTTTAACGTCACCCATGGTTCTGGATTGCGCCGCAGTTACGGCAATCCGGTCAAATCCAACCCCGCCGCGAGGCGAGTTACTCAGATACTTGCCAATCTGGCTGGAATCGGTAAAGGCAAAGGTATTATCCAGCGAGAGAATCAGCCCCAGCTGGCGGCTGCTGAAATTGCCACTGGGAAAGCGCACTTCAGAGGCTGAAATACCGGCACGGATGCCGCCAAAATCCCACAGCACATCGATATGGGGGCGCAGCATCATCCCGCCACCCACGCCTGCTGCGCCGCCACCGCCGCCACCCAGATAAAATCCGGTATCCACGCTGATTTGTTTACTGACCGGAAAACGGTAGCTGATTTCGGCACCACCGGTAAAAAAGCCTCCCCGCTCGCCTGTTACCGCACCATAGGCCGCCGGGCCAAGATAAAGACCAGGCAGCGTTTCGATTAAATAACTACCGCCCACCATGCCCATATTTTCATCGCCGGGCAGTTGAATAGTCTCAAACCCCAGCTTAAAGGCGGCTGGTTTTTGGATCATCTCCTCGCTTTGTTCGGCATAGGCATGGCTGATAAGTAACAGGCTGACAGACAGAAGGCGTTTTAGCATAAGTTTCTTTGTAAAGGTCAGTGAAAAAAACCGCCACGAATGGCGGTTCATTCAAGCGAAATTACTTGATGCGCATCCCGGGTTTGGCACCGGTATCCGGGCTGAGGATATACAGACCACCATCCCCGCCACCTGCCAGAACCATCCCTTCGGATACCCCGAATTTCATTTTGCGCGGTGCCAGATTCGCCACCATCACAGTCAGGCGGCCTTGCAGATCTTCCGGCTTATACGCGGCTTTAATGCCGGCAAAAACATGGCGGGTTTCATTGCCAATATCCAGCGTTAAGGAAACCAGCTTGTCTGCGCCTTCCACCGCTTTTGCTTCTGCAATCAGAGCCACCCGCAGATCGATTTTCATAAAATCATCGATGCTGATGGTTTCGCAGACAGGCGGAATCTCGTAATCGGCCTTGGCCACAGGGGCGGTAGCTTCCAGATTTTGTTTGTTTTCTTCAACCATGGCTTCGATATGCTTTGGATCAATGCGGGTCATCAGATGCTGATAAGCCTCAATGGTGTGATCCAGCAGCAAGACTTGCGCATCATCCCAGACAAAAGGAGCGACGTTTAAGAATTTCTCTACATCGGCCGCCAGTTTAGGCAGGACTGGTTTTAAGTAAACAGTCAGAATACGGAAGGCATTGATCAGGAAGCTGCAAACCACATGCAGTTGCAAATCTTGTTCCGGATCTTTAGCCATTGCCCATGGCTTCACACTGTCCACATACTGATTCACTTCATCGGTCAGCGCCATAATTTCACGGATGGCACGGCCATATTCACGCGTTTCATACAGGCCGGCCAGTCTTTCGCCCGCGCCTTGCAATTGTCTTTGCAGCTCAACAATCCGCTCCATCAGCGGATAGTCGGTTGCGGTGAAAATACCGTCATGTAAACGGCCGCCAAAGCGCTTGGTGATAAAGCCGGCAGCACGGCTGGCGATATTGATATATTTGCCGATCAGATCAGAATTCACCCGGGCAGAGAAATCATCCAGGTTTAAATCCAGATCATCCACGCCACTGCCAAGCTTAGCGGCAAAGTAGTAACGCAGCCATTCCGGGTTCAGATGTTTTAAGTACGATTCGGCGGTAATAAAGGTGCCGCGCGACTTGCTCATTTTAGCGCCATCAACCGTCAGAAAGCCGTGGGCGTTAATGGCAGTCGGTGTGCGGTAGCCGGCATATTCCAGCATGGCTGGCCAGAACAGGGCGTGGAAATACAGAATATCTTTGCCAATAAAGTGATACAGCTCGGCATCAGAATCTTTATTCCAGTAGCTGTCAAAATCAAGGCCTAAGCGATCGCACAGGTTTTTATGGCTGGCCATATAGCCAACCGGCGCATCCAGCCAGACATAGAAATATTTGCCCGGTGCATCCGGAATTTCAAATCCAAAATAAGGTGCATCGCGGCTGATATCCCAATCGGATAAGCCGGCTTCAAACCATTCTTGCATCTTATTGGAGGCTTCGGCTTGCAAGCGCGGACGTTGTTTGCCATCGACAAGCGTTGATTCTTTGGTCCAGATTTTCAGGAATTCTTCGCAATCACCGAGCTTAAAGAAATAGTGCTCGGATTCACGCAGCTCAGGGGTTGCACCAGAAATCGCTGAGTAAGCATTTTTTAGTTCAGTCGGGGCATAGGTTGCGCCACATACTTCACAGTTATCGCCGTATTGATCTTTGGCCGCGCATTTCGGGCATTCGCCTTTAACGAAACGATCAGCCAAAAACATATTTTTTTGTGGATCGTACAGCTGACTGATGCTGCGGTTGGCAATCTTGCCACCGGCTTTTAGTTTTTTGTAGATCTCACCCGCAAACTGCTCGTTTTCCGGGCTGTTGGTGCTGTAGTAATTGTCATAGGACACATAAAAGCCCGCAAAATCGCGCATATGTTC
>JBOFGM010000108.1:0-2205 GCA_051649105.1 Iodobacter sp.
CAGTAATTTGATGAAATGTTTGGGCAAGGTTGGCACATTGGAGGGGCAATCGTCTAAAATCCCCCCTTTGTACTTAAATGAACCCGGTTGCCGCCATGCGCACGTCACAACTCTATTTCTCCACGCTCAAAGAGGCCCCTTCCGAGGCCGAACTCATTTCTCATAAGCTGATGTTGCGTGCTGGCTTAATTAAGCGCCTTGGCTCCGGCCTCTATACCTGGATGCCTCTGGGTTTACGTGTCTTGCGTAAAGTAGAAGCGGTTATCCGTGATGAAATGAATAAAGCCGGTGCGCAAGAGTTGCTGATGCCTGCGGTACAGCCTGCTGAGTTGTGGCAGGAAACCGGCCGCTGGGATGTGTTTGGTCCGCAGATGCTTAAAATCACCGATCGTCACGAGCGCCAGTTCTGTTTTGGCCCGACGCACGAAGAAGTGATTACCGATATTGCCCGCTCCGAATTGCGCAGCTATAAACAGCTGCCAGTCACCTTCTATCAGGTACAAACTAAATTTCGCGATGAAATCCGTCCGCGCTTTGGCGTGATGCGTGCCCGCGAATTTATGATGAAAGATGCTTATTCTTTCCATACTGATTTTGCATCACTGCAAGCAACCTATAACGTGATGTATCAGAGCTATTCCAAAATCTTTAATCGTCTGGGCTTAAAGTTCCGCGCCGTGGCGGCTGATACCGGTGCCATTGGTGGTTCGGGTAGCCATGAATTCCATGTACTGGCAGAAGCCGGCGAAGATCTGCTGGCTTATTGCCCGGATTCTGATTACGCCGCTAATACTGAGCTGGCTGAAGCGCTGGCTCCTGCGGCTCCTCGTCAGGCTCCTGCCGAAGCACTGCGTGATATCGACACCCCAAAGCAAACTTCTTGCGAAGCCGTTGCCGCTTTAATGGGTATTGGTATTGAGCACACCGTTAAATTACTGGCGCTGATGACGTCGGTGAATGAGCTGGTGGTGGTGCTGCTGCGTGGTGACCATAGCCTGAATGAAGTGAAGCTGGCCAAGATTGAAGGTCTGGCTGATTTTCGCTTTGCTTCCGATGAAGAAATCCGCAATGCCTTTAATTGCCCGCCGGGCTTTTTAGGGCCTGTTGGCATTCCGGCCTCAGTGCGGGTGATTGCTGATCGCACTGTTGCGGCAATGAGCGATTTTGTTTGTGGTGCCAATAAGCCTAAATTCCACCTGGCTGGTGTTAACTTTGGTCGCGATTTGCCAGAGCCTGCAGTTGTTGCGGATATCCGTAATGTTATTAAGGGGGACGTCAGCCCGGATGGTAAGGGCACGCTGGAAATTTGCCGCGGTATTGAAGTCGGCCATATCTTCCAGTTGCGCACTACCTATGCAGAAGCCATGAAGTGTCAGTTCACCGATGCCGATGGTTCACTGAAGACCATGGAAATGGGGTGTTACGGTATTGGTGTGTCCCGTATCGTGGCGGCCGCTATCGAGCAAAACTTTGATGAGCGCGGTATTAAGTATCCGGCAGCGATTGCTCCGTTTAAGGTTGCGATTGTGCCTATGGGTTACCACCGCTCCGAATCCATTAAAGCGGCTGCGGACGCTTTATATACAGAGCTGACAGCTGCCGGGGTGGATGTCTTGCTGGATGATCGCAATGAACGCCCGGGTTCGATGTTTGCCGATATGGAACTGATCGGTATCCCGCACCGTATTACGATGGGTGAAAAGGGTCTGGCAGAAGGCTTGGTTGAATATATTGCCCGCGCAGGCGGAGAGATGGAAAAAATCGCCTTAACCAGCGTGGTTGAGTTTCTGGCTCAAAAGTAATCTGCTTTAAATAAAAGGCGCTGCCGCAGGGCAGCGCCTTTTTTTTGCTTTTTCATGCTGGTGGGCTTGCTTTTGGGTTTGATTCTGCTTTTTTTCATGTTTTAGCAGCGATTTTTTTATATTTTTGTCGTTTTATGTTCTTTTTGCTGTGGCGGGTTAGCTAAATCGATCACAGCAGGCAGAAAATAACGATGAATAGCGCTGTTTGAAATCAACTACTTAGCCTATTACTACGGTTTTATTGCGCCGTAGTGGTTGACCTGACCCGCTCAGGGCCGTATATTTCGGCCTCTCGCTGCAGCACACACAGCAACACGGTGATGTCACAGCGAGCCGATCTTTAAAAAAATACAGTCGATGAGTGTGAGTGCTTGATTCGGAAGCGAAACAAGTGCTTGCATTA
>JBOFGM010000109.1:0-3316 GCA_051649105.1 Iodobacter sp.
GAGATGCAACAACAACCATCCGCAACTCTTTACTGATGCGCACCGCGATCATGTCTTTTTCTACCTGATCCCCAAGGCGCACCCCGGCGTCAAATCGCTGGGCAACGATGTCAGTCAGGCCATAATTAAGGTTGATTTCAATCCTGATATCCGGGTATTGCTCCAGCAAAGGCTGCAAACGGGGCCATAACAACATATCGGCCGCGTGCTCGGCGGTGGTAATACGGATCTGGCCGGACGGCTTGTCCCGCAACTCACCCAGGGCCGTGAGCTCCGCCTCAATGCCCTCAAAATGAGGGCTGATTCCATTTTGAAGACGTTGCCCGGCTTCGGTCAGAGACATGCTGCGCGTGGTGCGGGTCAGCAGGCGCAGGCCAAGGCGTGCTTCAAGCGCCGTGATCGCATGGCTTAAAGCCGATTGCGAAACACCCAGCTGTGCCGCCGCCCGGGTAAAGCTGCCTTCGCGCGCCACCCGCAGAAAAACCTGCAGGTCGCTGAGATTTTGCCGCTGATCACCCCTGTTTCGTGTCATTCATGAATTCCATTCATAAGCTCATGCAGATTGTAGCAGCTAATCAAATCAGTCCTCTCTGACTAAACTCTGTTTATTGCTGACACAAGGAAAACCAATGCGGCCAACACGAAAGCTGGGCAGACGCTGCTTATTACCGCCGGCTGTGGTCTGGTGCAACTCTGGGGAGCGCCGGTGCAGACCATCCGCCCCGGCGATGTGGTCTGCATTATGCCTGGCGAAAAGCACTGGCATGGCGCCACCGCAAGCTGCGGTATGACTCATATTGCAATTCAGGAGGAACCCGGCGGGACAGCGGCCCGGTGGCTGGAGCAAGTCAGCGCAGATCAATACCCGGGCTGAATCATCACGGCAGCTGCGATACATGGGTATTCAGCGCTGCTGCACCGTCAATGCAACATCATTTCACAGCATCGATCAACGATCTGAAAGGTCATCACAATGCAAGAAGTCTTAGTGGTTGTTGGAGCCGGGGCCATTGGCCAGGCCATTGCCAGAAGGGCAGGCGCAGGTAAACAAATCATTCTGGCCAGTCTGGATGCACAACAGGCCATCGCTGCCGCCCGCTTATTTAATAATGCCGGCTTTAAAGCGACGGCAACCAGCGTTGATATCTCATCACGGGAATCCGTTCAGGCTCTGATTAATCAAGCAACAACACAGGGCCGCATTACCGGCTTAATACAGGCCGCAGGGGTGTCCCCCTCCCAGGCACCGGTTGAGACGATTTTGCGGGTTGATTTATATGGCACCGCACTGATTCTGGAGCTGTTTGGCAAAGTGATGGCTCCGGGTGCATCGGGCGTGGTGATTTCATCGCAATCGGGTCATCGCCTGCCTGCACTCACCCCTGAGCAAGATTTAATGCTGGCAACCACTCCTGTGGAGCAGTTATTAGCACTGGATTTTCTGCAGCCAGATCAGGTGCGGGACACCCTGCATGCCTACCAGCTGTCCAAACGGGGCAATGCCCTGCGGGTGATGGCAGAAGCCGTTCTCTGGGGAAAAAGAGGTGCGCGGATCAATACCATCAGCCCGGGCATTATTATTACACCACTGGCCAATGACGAGCTGAACGGCCCGCGCGGCGCCGAATATCGCAAGATGATTGAAGACTGCCTGGGCCGGGCCGGAACGCCGGATGAGGTGGCCCAGGTTGCCGCATTACTGATGGGGCCGGATGGCGCATTTATCACCGGCAGTGACTTTCTTATGGACGGCGGCGTCACAGCCGCTTTCCGCTTCGGGAATCCGGCCCCCGGGTGATCAAGAATAAAGGCTCCGGCAAGGGTAAGAATCGCTAAAAAATCAATCCATGATCCAAACGTAGAAAAACCATCGCCAAACAACAGCAGATGTGTATTGCGTGAACTTATTTTCATGCGGGTTTCCGACAGAGCCGCCCTGGACCGCTCACGCCGAGCTTTTCGCAGCGCTCTCATGCCAGGGGCAGGAACAGATCTTCAAGACTCAGCGCTGCTCCTCCAAAGCGAAGGATGCGCTGGCCTGCCTGCAGCGATCATTGATCGATCAGGCGAGCCCTTTAAGAAGGCCGATGATTATGTCATAAAAGTAATTTATGTCAACATTACGTAATTAAATGATGGGTTTTTATAATGTATTTGAAAATAAATGCACAATATAAAATTACAAATTGAAAGCAATGAACTAACTATTTGTAATAAATAAGATTTTTTTATGGTTTGCTGCGATCCGGAACCTCATTCAGATCATTCTGCGAAAGGTATCCAGCGATATATCTGTTACATTAAGAGCAGGGAACCCCTCGATGCCCCTTACTTAAACACACTGTTTTTTGATACTTCGCCGACAGCATCAAGGGCTGCCCTGCTCAATGGGTTCGCAGTATCGCGCCCCTCGAAAACCCGGCCAGCCAATGGCTTGAAATGTCTCCCCCTGAAGCCAGGCACTTAGCCGGCTAACTGAGCTTACGCAATGATCCGGATTCTTTATATGAGCCACGCCACCTCCTCCGGCTCTGACAAGCAAGTACAAGACATTCTGGAATCCTCGCGCCGGAACAATCCGGCCAGGCAGATTACGGGCGTTCTGATCCACGGTGGCGGGCTCTATATGCAAGTTCTGGAAGGGCCGGAACAGGAGGTTCTGCGGCAATATGTCAAGATTCTGGATGATCCCCGGCACAGCGATGCCCGGATTATTCATATTTCGCCAGCAAACTACCGAATCTTTGATAAATGGTCGATGGGGGGTATTAAAGGCGAGCCATTGCAGTTTCAACATATCACCGACTTGCGCGATCACCGTCAGGAGGTGATTGAAGCCAAGGTATTTACCGATACGATGCGCGAATTTGCTGAGAGGCTGAAAGCCGCAAGCTAATCTGATCAGCATCCTGATCCATTTTCAGAGCAAAAAAAATCACAGATCAGAATAGATTCCGGCTTTTAATATTCCGGAATAAATGGTGATCTGTGAGGCACTGGCAATACGCTTTATCTTACATCCTGAGCACTGCGATTTACAGCTTTCCTAACAGCACAAGAATAAGCAAAACGATCACCACCAGACCCAGACCGCCGCTTGGGCCGTAACCCCAATTCCGGCTGTGCGGCCAGGAAGGAATCACACCAATCAGCATCATAATAAATAAAATCAACAACAGTGTGCCTAAACTCATTTCATCACCTCATTAAAAAAAAATTGGTGAAATAATCAACTTATACCATATGGCTTATTTATTAAATAAACCCTGAATTTACAATCATTTAAATACGGTGAGATCTGCATAAACGGACAGGA
>JBOFGM010000110.1:0-2342 GCA_051649105.1 Iodobacter sp.
GCCGCCCGCAATGGCGATGTATTCAGCAATCCACTGGAAGGCAAACCCCATCCGGGCGATGGCGGCTGCGAGGCCTGCGTGGATGTGGTGTATCTGGCAAAAAACCAGGCCCAGCGCTATGGCGCAGATTTAAGCAACACCTCCCGCTTTGATACAGCCCTTGGGCCGGTGCAATTGAACTATGGCTTCTCTTTACAAAAAGAAGACGTCGCCCCGTCCGATAGCGTGAAGAAAACCCAGGAAGACTTTGATAACAACAACACCCTGCGCAGCGGTATCCGCAATGAGCAAAGTGCCTTTTTAAATATGCAATGGCAGGCCAATGACCGCCTGCTGCTGGAAGCCGGTGGCCGCTACATCCATTACAACAGTAAAGATCGCAATGTGACTTCCACCGCCGTGCGGGAAAAACAAGGCTGGCAGTTTATTAAGATGTGGGACAAAGATGGCAATGACATTGGCTACACCGTCTGGCGTCAGAATGAAAATGGCGAGTTTACTGATGCCACCAACCCCATAAAAAATGGCAAAGGTACCCTGGTTCCTGACCATGAAGGGGAAGAAAGTAAGCCAATCGATCTGAGCAAGGTTGAGTCATGGGACACCACCGGCAGCGTGAACTATGACAAGATTCCCGGCGCATTTACCCGCACCGCTCCTGTTGAGCGCAGCGGCGGCGGCTTTGCCCCGGCATTCAGCGCCACCTATAGGCTGACCGATACCACCAGCACCTATCTGCGCTATACCGAAGGCCTGCGCATGCCCAGCATGTTTGAATCGACCGTCGGCTTTTCGGCGCGCTACTCCTCGCCACTGGAACCGGAACACAGCAAGAACTGGGAAGCCGGCATCAGCTATGTAAAAGATGGTGCGTTTAAAGCGGAAGACAAGCTGCGCCTGAAAGTGGCCTATTTCAATAACAACACCGAAAACTACATCACCCGCCGCAGCTTTGATGGTGTACCGGGCATGCAGAATTTCACCATGCATAATCTGGATAACTACAGCATCTCTGGCTTTGAATTCCAGTCCTCTTATGACGGTGGCGATTTCTTCGGTGAATTAGCCGCCACACTGAATCAAGCAAGCACGGTTTGCGATTCAAAAATGGCGGCTTATTTCCGCGCCAAAGGTGAAAACTGGCCTGAAGCCAGAGAAACCCCGGACTGCTCATCGGTAGGCTTTAATACCTCTTATGTCAGCAATATGATTCCGCCAAGAATCATGGCAAACGGCACGTTTGGTACCCGTCAGCTGGATCAGAAACTCACACTTGGGCTGCGCGCCAGCTATGTCAGTGGCCCGCTCAATGTGACAGAAAACAAAATATGGACCAATTACACCGGTACCTCAGTGCAGATTAAAACCCTGCCCTATACCCTGGTGGATCTGTTTGCCAGCTACAAAATCAATGCGGATACCCGCGTCGATATGACCATGGATAACGCCACCGACCGTTATTACCTGGATCCGCTGACCCTCAGCCTGATGCCAGGCCCCGGCCGCACGGTGCGGATGTCCTTAGGAATGAAGTTTTAATCCTTGCTGACGGTGCCTGACCCCTTCAGGCCCGTCGTTTTAACCCCGTTTTTTAACCCGAGTAAATCACTGCTATGAATGCTGTCACTGAACTGAGCCGCACCCAACAATTAAAAGCCCTGACCACAGAAACCCATGATCAGCTGGATAAGCGGATTATGGCCAATCAGCCCTTTGCCAACCGGGATAATTACTCGCGCTTTTTAATTGCCCAATATGGCTTTTTAAGAGATTGTGATCCGCTGTATGACAACCCGGATCTGGCCGCCCTGTTCCCGGATCTGACCGAACGCCGCCGCTATGACCGCATTGCGGCCGATATTACGGATCTGGAGCGTACACTTCCCTCACACGATACTTTGCCTGCGGTTGAGCATAAGCAAGATATTCCCACTGCTTTAGGCTGGATGTATGTGACCGAAGGATCTAAACTCGGCGCGGCGATTTTATTAAAGATGGCAGGCAGTATTGGTCTGTCCGAAAGCTTTGGCGCACGCCATTTAGCCGGAGCCCCTGAGGGGCGGGCAAAAAATTGGCGTGAATTTACCGCCGTAGTGGATCACATCCGCCTGACGGACGAAGAAGAAGCCCGTATGGTGGCAGGAGCCAAGGCGGCCTTTACCCGAATGAACAACCATTTAGATCAGGTGTATTAATGTTGCAAAGCGGACTGCGCGCACCTTTACGCTGGGGCTATACCCTGCTTGGCGGACTAATGGTGTTACTTGGCATTATCGGTGCCTTTTTACCGGTCATGCCCACCACCGTTTTTTTACTGATGGCTCTGGCTTGCTTCAGCAAAT
>JBOFGM010000111.1:0-5589 GCA_051649105.1 Iodobacter sp.
CTATACCTATGTCTTTGAGGGTAACAGCCAGGTGCTGGACCATATTCTGGTTTCTCCGGTGCTGGCGGGCCGTGCGGAATACGACGTGGTGCATGTGAACTCTGAATTTGCCGATCAGGCCTCAGATCACGAGCCTGAAGTGGTGCGGCTGACCTTGCCTGAGCAATGGTTTGATCTTACCCCTCGTTTCAGCCTGCAAAAGTCGGGTCTGGTTTACAACCTGGCTGGCAAAACCTTTAACGGCAGCTTAACGCTGGCGGCACAAGAGGCGATCAGCGGCCCGGTACGGATTGTGATTAAAGATCTGCCGGCGGGCGTCACCCTGGTCTCTGCAGCAGAAAATCTGCAAATCACTCCGGGTAAGGCACTGGTGCTGCCGCTTAAATTTCAAAACCCGGCCCGGGTATTAATTAACTACAGCGTTCAAATTCTGGCGAATAAGGAATTCAAATAATGCAGCATGCTTTGAAATTAACCCTGGCCGGCTTGTTACTGGCTTGCAGCAGTCTGGCTTCTGCCTCGCTTTATCATATTGAGCTGGATACTTCGGCCTTAGACAGCAGCAGTGGTTTTGTCTCGCTGGGCTTAAACGGTCTGGCTGATTCGCCCTTTGTTTCGGCGGTGATTAAAGAATTTAGCGGTGCCACTCTGGGGGCGGTCGATGCAGATAATAGTTTTGGAACCACCGGGCTGTTAAGCAATACCTTAACGCTGGATAACCGGGTGCTTAATCTCTTTACCCAGAGCCTTACCTTTGGCAAAAAGCTGCAATTTAATGTGGAATTTGGCGGCGACTGGCAGCCGGCCAGCCTGGGTTCAGGCACCAGCTTTGCTTTTTCATTATTGGATAAGCAATATGCACCGGTTGCAGGGTTCGGGCCGAATGGCGAAGCGGTGGCCGCTGACTTTACCCAGGGCAAAAATTTGGAGGTGATACGTTTTACCGATCCCAATGGCAACGGGACAGTTCTGACACCCGTACCCGAGCCTGAAACTTACGCTCTTATCGGTATTGGCTTACTTGGTTTGGCGTTACAGCGCCGCAAACGCAGCCTCTACGGCCAGGCGTTTTAAACCATCTGCATAAAAAACAGCGACCTCTGCCGGGGTCGCTTTTTTTTGCTGGCGGTTTTTACCCCGTGCAGAGCGCCATGTTGCAAAAAATGAGTGAATTCTTTCGGATAAATGGATCCTTTTTATATGTAAATATTGCGCAAAAGCATAAAAATCGGCCGGATATCACCCCTGATTTGTATTTTTACCCTTTCAAAAAATTTCGATATTAGGGTCGAAGTTTTATGTAAATGCGCACGAAGTATTATTGTTAATTTTTTATGCCGTGTTTTTATCGCTTATTAGCTTTAGCTGCTTTAAAAGAGAGTAAAAATGCAAATAAGTGATCCATAAGGGGCTTGATGTATGATTTACTTCACTTTTTTTTAAATCCAGACAGAAAAAGCCAGCCTGCAATAGTGCTACTACAGGGGAATCCTTCCGACTAAGAGTTGGGGATATCACTAGTAGGATCAGGGACTATTTGTAGGTTTACTGAATACCAGCACTTTGGGACCCGCCCCGGGTCTTTTCCATTCATTTAGTAAGGTGGGAGATTCACTAATGCGATTGAAACAGCTCGGATTTATCCTCGCTACGGCGTGTGCATTAAATGCCGGCTCGGCTATGGCCGCTGGCAAGACCTTAATTTACTGCTCAGAAGGCAGCCCTGCCGGTTTTGATCCTGTGCGATATACCTCGGGTACCGATTTTGATGCGTCTGCCGAAACTGTGTTTAATCGTTTGGTGCAATTTAAACAAGGCTCGACTCAGATTGAGCCTGGTCTGGCTGAGAAATGGCAAGTGTCGCCCGATGGCCTGGTTTACACCTTTAATTTACGCAAGGGCGTGAAGTTCCATACCACGCCTTTCTTTAAGCCTACCCGCGACTTTAACGCGGATGATGTGCTGTTTACATTCCAGCGCATGACCGATAAAAATCTGCCATTTAATAAGGCTGCTCCGGCAGATTTCCCTTATGTGGCCGATATGGCGATGGATACCAATATTATCGGGATCGAAAAGGTCGATCCTTTTACTGTGCGCCTGAAGCTGAAAACGGTGGATGCTGCTTTCCTGCAAAATCTGGCCATGTCGTTTGCCTCGGTGTATTCGGCTGAATATGCCGACAGCCTGTTAAAGAGCGGCAAAACCTCACAGCTCAACACCATGCCTATCGGCACCGGTCCCTTTATTTTCAAAAGTTATCAAAAAGACAGCAATATTCGCTTTGATGCTAACGAGCAATACTGGCGCAAGAGCGATGTAAAACTGGGTAAATTGATTTTTGCAATTACCCCGGATGCATCCGTGCGTTACCAGAAATTGCAAAAGGGTGAATGCCATGTGATGGCTTACCCGCGTCCGGCTGATTTAAAAGCCATGCAGGCTAATCCGGCCTTGTCCGTACCGTCGCAAGCCGGCTTTAATCTGGGCTACCTGGCTTATAACGTACAGCACAAGCCAATGGATAAGCTGGAAGTGCGTCAGGCTCTGGATATGGCGATCAATAAGAAAGCCATTATTGATGCGGTTTATCAGGGTGCCGGCCAGCCAGCCACCAACCCTATGCCGCCTACCCAGTGGTCTTACAATAAAAAGCTGAAAGATCAGAATTACGATCCGGTGAAAGCCAAAGCGCTGCTGAAAAAAGCAGGCGTCGCCGAAGGCACCGAAATCACCCTGTGGGCTATGCCCGTGCAACGCCCGTATAACCCGAATGCCAAGCTGATGGCTGAAATGATTCAGGCAGACTGGGAAAAAGTGGGTATCAAAGGCAAGATCACCTCGTATGAATGGGGCGAATATCTGAAGCGCGGTAAGGGTGGTGAGCACGATGCGATTCTGGTGGGCTGGACCGGTGACAATGGCGATCCTGATAACTGGTTGGGCGTGAATCTGTCTTGCGGTGCACTGGAAGGCAATAACTACGCCAAGTGGTGCAATAAAGAGTTTGATGCACTGGTCGTGAAAGCGCGTTCTATCAACAACCAGGGCGAGCGCACCAAGCTGTACGAAAAAGCTCAGGAAGTGTTTAAACGTGAGCTGCCATGGACCACGATTGCGCACTCCACCGTTTATGTGCCGGTTCGCAAAGAAGTGCAGGGCTTTAAAATCAGCCCGTTTGGTTTGAATTCGTTCTATGGTGTTGGTCTTAAATAATTTAATGGCATAACATAAACGGCCGCTGCGGTTCGGGCGGCCGTTTTTGCGTAAAGACTTTGAGTTGTAAGACGTATGTGTTTTTTGTCTGAGCTTTTTATTCAAAAAATACAGTGTTGTATGGATGCAGGGAGAAATATCCATGTTTAGTTTTATTTTGCGCCGCTTAAGCGTCACGATTCCTACGTTTCTGGGAATTACCGTTTTAGCGTTTGCCCTGATTCATATGATTCCGGGTGATCCGGTCTTGGTGATGGTGGGTGAGCGTCGTTTAGACCCCGAATTTTATCGCCAGGCCCTCATCCGGCTTGGTTTGGACCAGCCTTTATATATGCAGTACTGGCACTATCTGGTCAAAGTATTACATGGTGATCTGGGCTTTTCGCTGGTTTCGCATGAGCCCGTGCTGGCCGATTTCTGGGCCCTGTTTCCGGCCACGCTGGAGCTGTCGATCAGTGCCATGATGTTTGCCACCGTCACCGGGCTGGCTGCCGGCATTGTGGCCGCCACCCGCCGTGGCACCTGGATCGACCACACCGTGATGGGCACCGCCTTAACCGGTTATTCCATGCCTATTTTCTGGTGGGGCTTGCTGCTGATTATGCTGTTTTCGGTTCAGCTGGGCTGGACACCGGTTTCCGGGCGGCTGGATCTGGAGTTTGATATTCCGCGTGTCACCGGCCTGATGCTGGTGGACACCCTGATATCGGGTGAAGAAGGCGCGTTTAAATCCGCCTTAATGCATCTGATTCTGCCGACCATTGTGCTGGGTACTATTCCGATGGCGGTGATTGCCCGGATGACGCGCTCTTCCATGCTGGAAGTGCTGCGCGAAGAATATATCCGTACTGCCCGTGCCAAGGGCCTGTCCCGCACCCGCATTGTTCTGGTGCATGCGCTGCGTAATGCGCTGATGCCGGTGGTCACCGTGATTGGTTTACAGGTGGGCACGATGCTGGCCGGTGCGGTTCTGACAGAAAGTATTTTCTCCTGGCCGGGGATTGGTAAATGGCTGATCGATTCGATTTCGCGTCGTGATTATCCGGTGGTGCAGGGCGGTATTCTATTAATCGCCACGCTTATTATTGTTGTTAATCTGCTGGTTGATGTGCTGTATGGCGTTATCAACCCACGCATCCGCCACGCGAGGTAAGTATGAGCAATCCCACTCTGGCTGCGGCTGAGCCGCTGTATAGCTATCCGTCGCCGCTGAAAGAATTCTGGCAAAGTTTTAGTGCCAACCGCGGCGCTTTAATTTCTTTTATCTTTTTTATTCTGCTGGTTCTGGCGGCGCTGCTGGCGCCCTGGCTGGCACCGCACGCGCCCAGCGAGCAATACCGTGAGTTTTTCCTGACTCCTCCGGCATGGCAGACGGGCGGTACATGGCAGTTTGTTTTGGGAACCGATGAAGTAGGCCGCGATATTTTCAGCCGCCTGCTGCATGGCGCACGGCTGAGTCTGCTGATCGGTCTGGTTTCGGTCTCCATGTCGTTATTGCCGGGCATTGTGCTGGGCATGATTGCGGCGTTTTATCCCAACTTTATCGGCACTTCCATCATGCGGGCCATGGATGTGATGATGGCCTTGCCTTCTCTGCTGCTGGCCGTGGCCATTGTGGCGGTACTGGGGCCAGGGCTGACCAATACTATTCTGGCGATTGCCGTGGTGAGTCTGCCGTCTTATGTGCGGCTGGCACGGGCTTCCGCCATGGGCGAGCTGTCCAAAGATTATGTGATTGCTTCCCGCCTGTCGGGCGCTGGCAAGATCCGGCTGATGTTTAACACCGTGCTGCCCAATTGTATGGCCCCGCTGATTGTGCAGGCCACGCTGGGTTTCTCGGCGGCGATTCTGGATGCTGCGGCGCTGGGCTTTCTGGGCCTGGGTGCTCAGCCGCCTTTGCCAGAGTGGGGCACGATGCTGGCTTCGGCCCGTGACTATATCGAACGCGCCTGGTGGGTGGTCACTATGCCTGGCGTGACGATTCTGATTACTGTGCTGGCGCTGAATTTAATGGGCGATGGTCTGCGCGATGCGCTGGACCCTAAGCTGAAAAAACTGGCGTAGATCGTTTTACACAGCCGCCCCTTCAGGGGGGTGTGCCGCGCTCTTAGGCGCAAAACTAAATAGCGGGTAAACGATGAGTTTATTAGATATTAAAAACCTGTCCGTGGCTTTTGGCTCCAGCGAAAAGCCATTCCGGGCAGTAGAAAACGTAGATTTTTCGATCAACCGCGGCGAGATTGTCGGGATTGTGGGCGAATCGGGTTCGGGTAAAAGCGTCACCATGCTGGCCTTAATGGGGCTGATTGATGCACCGGGCCGGGTAACGGCCGATGAATTGTCCTTTGAAGGCAAAGATTTGCTGGGAATGAA
>JBOFGM010000112.1:0-2003 GCA_051649105.1 Iodobacter sp.
CATCGGGCAGAAATGGCGGCTGCCTGCTGACACTGGCTACTAAATTTTTAACCTTGCAGCGCCTCTTTGGCGATACCGAGGCCCTGCGGATTGTAAAAGCCTCGGAAGATGCCGTGTATCAGATTGCGGCATTTTGCCGCGAGCAGGGTATTGAGGCCGAAGTGCGGATTGATGGCTCCCTCTATACCGCCACCAATACCGCGCAGCTGGGCAGTATGGATGGCGTGATGAATGAACTGGCCCGGCACAATGCCTTAAGCTGGGCGCATTTACCGGTACAGGATGTGCGGCTGATGGCCGGCTCCGAAGAGCCCTTGGCCGGGGCCTTTTCACCGGTGGGGGGCAGCGTGCAGCCGGCCTTGCTGGCGCGAGGGCTGGCCAGGGTGGCCCGGCAAATGGGGGTGAAAATCTTTGAAGGCAGCCCGATGAAGCGGGTGATCGAAAGCGATGTGCCGCAGGTGGTCACCCCTGGCGGCACGGTGCGGGCTAAAAGTGTGGTGCTGGCGCTGAATGCCTCCATGGCCACGATGTTCCCGTCGTTTTCCCGCACCATTGCCGTGGTGTCGTCCGATATGATTATTACAGAACCCTGCCCGGATCTGCTTAAACGCACCGGCCTGACCCGGGGCGTGGCGGTGTGTGATTCGCGTATTTTTGTTAATTATTATCGCAGCACCATGGATGGGCGGCTGATGCTGGGCAAGGGGGGGAATACCTTTTCCTTTGCTAACCGGATGCTGGCCGAATTTGATCAGCCCAGTCGTTATGAGGCCTCTTTAAAGCAGACTTTAGCGCGGTTTTTTCCGGCGCTGGAAAACGTACGGATTGCCGCTTCATGGAACGGGCCGTCAGATCGCTCGGTCAGCGGAATCCCGTTTTTTGGCCGTCTGAATAAGCATCCGCGCATTTTTTATGGCTTTGGTTATTCCGGTAACGGGGTGGGGCCCACTTATCTGGGGGCGCAAATCTTATCCTCGCTGGTGCTGGATCTGGATAATGCCTGGACCCGCAGCCCGCTGGTGGCCGGCCCTCGTGGCTATTTTCCGCCCGAGCCGATTCGCTGGCTGGGTGCCAATATGGTCAGAAATGCCATTCGTCGTAAAGAAAGTGCGGAAGATTTCGGCCGTAAACCCTGGCTGATTGATCGTAAACTGGCGATTTTTGCCGCCGCCGCAGGCAAGTCGGATAAGCAATAAATACGCATACAGAGCAACGCCGCCGGGATGCAAGGCCCCTGGCGGCCTGGCCGGCGTTTCAGAAAGTTCTGGTATTTGTTGCGGCTTTCCACTAAAGACCTGTCGTTTTGCGGGTGATATCCTTGTGTCGACAGTCAGAAACAGTAGGTAATAATTAATAATTAAAGTAACATCAATTGTTAATATAGTCAGATTAAAATGGTTGTTTTTGCGTAAATTTGCATGTTTGGGGTAAGGATAGGAAATGGCATTAGCAATTTTTGATTTGGATGACACGCTGATTCATGGCGACAGTGCCAGTCTTTTTCTGCAGTTTTTGGTTCAGGAAGGCATTGCCAGCGCCGATTTGCTGGAGCAGGAAGCCGGATTAATGCAGGCCTACCATCAGGGCAATATGCTGATGGAAGATTATATGGCGCTGACGCTGGAGGTGCTGCGCGGCTATAGCACGGCCGAGGTGGATAGCTGGGTGGCCGCTTTTATTGAGCGCACCATTGCCCCCCGGGTGTATGTGGCAGCAAGAGAAGCGCTAAAAAAACACCGCCAGGCAGGCGACCGGGTGCTGATTATTTCGGCCACCGGCGAGCATATTGTCGGGCCGATTGCGCGATTTTTAGGGGTGGATGATTTTCTGGCGATTAATCTGGTGGCCAGAGAAGGGCACTATACCGGGCAAACCCGCGGGGTTTTAACCTATCAGCAGGGTAAAGTGCAGCGTTTACTGGGCTGGTTGCAAGAGCAGAATGAAAACTTGCATGCCAGCAGTGGTTACAGCGATTCGGCCAACGATGTGCCTTTGCTGTCGGT
>JBOFGM010000113.1:0-3846 GCA_051649105.1 Iodobacter sp.
TGGGGGTGGCGCGCAGTACCCTGTACCGACGGCGGGGTAAGGTCTTGTTATAACAAGGAATTATATTGTTTTATGGGTTTTTTTCAGATCGCCTGGCCGCCCGGCTGATTGATGCATTCTTACGCTTTTATCTTCTTTATTTAAAGTTTGTAATTCAAATTTAATCACTGTTTTAAACGCTATTAAATTAGTTTCAATTAAAAACGAAATTTAACGGCTTTGCCGATTTGTTGATAAAACACAAAATGTAGTCGTTTTTTATTTGCTACATTTGCGCCGTTATCTGCATGGCACTGCATTCAAAAAACATAATAGCTGTGCGGGTTTTTATTTATACACTGGTTAATTACAGGATTAAATCCGGAGCATCAGCATGAAAAAAACCGTAGCCGCAGTTGTATTAAGTTTAATTAGCACCGCTTCATTTGCAGCGCAGGGAGATATTCTGGCCCGGGTCAGGCTGATTAATGTCGCCCCTGCAGACAGCACTGACAATATGTTAAGTACGCTTAATACCGGCGTTAATTCGGATACCACCGGTGAGCTCGATTTTACTTATATGATCACCAATAATATTGGTGCCGAGTTGATTTTGGGCACGACTCGCCATGAAGTAACAACGAGTGCGCTGGGTAGTCTGGGCAAGGTATCGGTATTACCGCCAACGGTTACTTTGCAATATCACTTTTCACCTGAAAGTTTTTTTCGGCCTTATATCGGTGCCGGTATCAATTACACCCGCTTTTATAAGAATGATTTAAAAGCAGGCAATGATGCGGTCAATATTGATAACAACAGCTGGGGTGGCGCATTGCAGATGGGTGCCGACTTTGCTGTGAGTAAAGATGTCTTTATTAATATCGACGTTAAAAAACTCTGGATTAAAACAGATGTGAGTTTAAATGGTGCCGATTTAGGTACCTTAAAGATTGATCCATGGGTCTTTGGATTTGGCGTGGGTACTAAATTCTAGGATCAGAGAGGCAACCTCCGGTATGGGAAATTCATTATTTTAAAGAATCTTTAAAATATGTTTTTTCTTTACCCTTCATAAGCCGTTTACTGCAAAGCAGTAAACGGTTTTTTTTTATCTGAATATCAGCGGCACCGTAAACGGTGGCGGTTAATCGTCTTTCAGCGCCCGTATTTCAACCGGATCCGGAGTGACAGACGGCGCAGCAGATGGCATCACCGATGAAGTGACTGCCGGAGTCTCAGCGGGAGTCACCGCTGAAGTAACGGATGGCGTGGCAGATGGCGTGGCAGATGGCGTCGCCGCTTCCGCCACATCCGGCCCGGATATCGCCGAGCCGGCCGCACTGCCCACCGCGGCCACACCCTTGACGCCCGCCTTACCCACATCCCAGGCCACGCCCACCGCGGTGGTGGTGACACTGACGGCTGCCGCACCCACGGCCACCACGGCGCAGCCATTTAAGCTGATCACTGACAAAATAAGCAGTAAGCGTTTCATCGTCCCATTCCCCCCACTTGCTGAGCCAGATAAGTGGCGTAGTTATCGGTCATGCCGCCGATAAAATCCAGTACCCGGCTATAGCTTTGATACAGCGGCCATTCTTTTTTGGGCGCATTGTAATCCATCAGATCCAGGATTCGTTTCATTCTGAAGCTCATCTGCGGCGACACTTTTTGTTGATAGGCGGCATTACAAAAGGCATTCAGCAAGATATCCAGGCAGGTAAATGAGCCCACTTCGATTTCAATTTTTCGCCGTTCATTAAAAATACGGTCACGGGCTAATTGCTTGGCGGCATTCAGGCCATCGCGCATCCCGGTCGGGCTGGCATTGAGTAAATCGCCCTGGAATTTCCCTTCCATGATTTCGGTGTAATGCTGCATAAAGGTTTCGGTAATATCCAGTACGCTGCGCTCAATCGCCTTGCCTCGGAGCAGTGAGATCTTGCGCCGCACCGACGGGGCGGCCGCCAGCTCCAGCTCCAGCAAATCTTGTTTACCGCCGCAGATCTGCATAAACAGCGGTTCTACCTGCTCATAGTTCAGCAGGCCAATTTCAATACCGTCTTCTAAATCCAAAATGGCATAACAAATATCGTCGGCCGCTTCCATCAGATAGGACAGCGGATGGCGGGCCCAGCGGTTTTGCGATAAACGGGGCAGGCCCAGCTCAATGGCAATTTCTTCCAGAATATTTTTTTCAGACTGATAACAACTGAATTTGCCATTACTGCCGGCCTCGCTGGAGGTCCAGGGATATTTCAGGGTGGTGCCCAGGGTGGCGAAAGTCAGGCGCATTCCGCCTTCAAAACGGTGGTTTTCCAGCTGAGTCACCACCCGGAACCCCTGAGCATTGCCTTCAAAGGTCATTAAATCCAGCCGTTCATTGGCGGTCAGATTCTGCATTAAATAAGCATGCTGATCGCGGCAAAACCAGTCGCGGATCGCATATTCACCGGCATGGCCAAATGGCGGGTTGCCAATATCGTGGGCCAGACAAGCGGCCTGCACAATGGCGCCGATATCGTAAGCGGTAATATGGGCGGGCAGGGCATATTGCAGCCTTTGCCCCACTAATACGCCTAAGCTGCGGCCCACACAGCTGACTTCAATCGAATGGGTCAGCCGGGTATGGACATGATCATTTTCAGTCAGCGGGTGAACTTGCGTTTTGCGCCCTAAGCGACGAAAGGGGGAAGAGAAGACGATCCGGTCGTGGTCTTTATGAAAATCACTGCGCCCGGGTTCATGGGGGAATAAATCATTTCTTTCGGCGCCAAGGCGTTCGGCGTTCAGCAATTGCTGCCAGTTCATCATCCGGGGGTCTCTTGTGATTTGAAGGGGGCCGGATCCGGGCCGGCAGTGCATCCTGCCACATGGGCTGATTTTATTCGGGCTGCAGCATATTAGAAAATTGTAACAGCTCTTGTGCAGGTAACGGACGGCTGAAGTAATAGCCCTGAATCAGATCACATTTAAATGAAATCAGCTTATTCAGCGTTGCCAGATCTTCCACCCCTTCGGCCACCACGCTGAGGTTCAGTGTCTGGGCGAGCTTAATCACGCTTTCGACAATATGGGCATCGGTGGGCGACTGGGTAATGGTGCGGATAAAGCTTTGATCGATTTTAAGCTCATCAATGGGCAGGCGTTTTAAATAGGACAGCGATGCGTAACCGGTGCCAAAGTCATCCAGCGCCAGTTTACAGCCCAGATCTTTTAAAGCATGCAGGCTGATAATGGTGGCTTCAAGATCTTCAATCGCGGCCGATTCGGTAATTTCAAAAATAATCCGCTCGCCCGGAATGCCCCACAGCACCAGTGCATTTTCAACTTCGGCAGCCAGCCGGCTGTCCAGTAAATTAGACGGGGTGAGGTTGATGCTCAGGCTGCCGGTCAGCCCATACTGGCTGAGCCGGGAAAACTCGCGCAGTGCGGCATGAATCACCCAGCGGGTGAGCTGCGGCATCAGGCCTAATTGCTCGGCCACCAGCACGGCTTCATCCGGGCGCACAGCACCGAGCTCATCGTCCTGCCAGCGCAGCAGCGCTTCGGCTCCCTTATAAAATACACCGTGGGTGGTGGGCTGAACCTGAGGCTGAAAGGCCAGATAAAAGCGGTTTTGCGCCAGTGCTTCCCGCAGGGGTTTTTCCAGTTTACTGAGCAGCCGGCCCTGAATATCGCGTTCTGCCTGATAAACGGAAGGCTCATCATTGGTGCAATGCCGGGCCGCCAGCTGGGCGGCATGAATTAATTGCCGGGTATTGGGGCCATGCTCAGGCCACAGAGCAATACCGATGCGCGGGTTCACGGCGTTTTCTGCAAAAGACTGAATTAATAAATGCTGTGCCCGGTTGGCTGCCAGCAAGG
>JBOFGM010000114.1:0-7738 GCA_051649105.1 Iodobacter sp.
TGGATAATTTATGTCGCGATATGCAATTGGTGATATTCAAGGGTGTTTTAATGAGCTAATTGCCCTTGTTGACTGTATGGCTTTTAATTCTGCAAATGATGAAATTTATCTGGTCGGTGATTTAGTGAATCGAGGTCCGGCGTCCTTAGCCACGCTGCGTTGGGCAAGTCAAACCAAGGGAGTTTCCGTGGTTTTGGGTAACCATGATTTGCATTTGCTGGCGGTTTCGGCAGGTTTGTCCCAATTAAAAGCAGGCGATACGCTGCAAGAAGTTCTTGATGCGCCAGATGCGGCTGAGCTGATTGCTTGGTTGCGAAAGCAGCCGCTGATGATGGACTTAGGTGACGTTATTATTGTCCACGCGGGTGTCAGCCCGGGTTGGTCACTGGATGCGCTCAGAGAGGCCGCCAGAGAGGTAGAAGCGGCTCTGCAGAGCGATGGCTGGAAAGATTTTATGGCTGTGATGTATGGTAATCAGCCGGTGCTGTGGAGTGAGCACTTAAATGCTGAAGAGCGGATGCGCTTTACGGTAAACAGTCTGACGCGGATGCGGTTCGTCACAACCGAAGGGGCATTGCAGCTGAAATATAAAGGAGAGTGGGAGCAGGCCCCGGCCGGAATTAAGCCGTGGTTTGATGCTAAAGACAGAATTCCGCTGCAGCGTCGCGTCGTCTGTGGCCACTGGTCTGCTCTGGGCCTGATGCTGCGCGACGATGTCTGGTCTTTAGATACCGGCTGCGTCTGGGGTGGGGCGTTGACAGGGATAAGCCTGGACAACGGGCAACTTTATCAGGTTGCTGCCCGCTGCGAGTATCAGGCGCTGGTGGACTGAGTATTCAGTGCGTGATGAGCGGTGCAGATTCTGGCTTCAATAAATTGGGTTAAGGTGCGCCGATTTTCATCTTCGGTAGGAAATGGCGCCAGAAAATTGATTTCTGCATGCAACGAGCGGGTGCCTAAAATTCGCCACAGAGACTGTCCTATCGACATATCTCCGATATAGGTGGCCGCATCAGAATATTTACCTTCTGAATCGGTATAACGTAAGTAAACCGGCTGAATGGTGGCCTGGCCATCGATAGCCGCTTGCAGCAAGGACGATCTGAACGGCAATAGCTGCCGGCCACAGCCTGTGGTGCCTTCCGGGAAGATGGTGACGCAGTGGCCTTCATTGAGAGCGGCAACAATCGCATCATTGACCCGGGCCGTATCCCGTTTACGGTCTCTTTCAATAAACAGCGTGCCTGCACCAATGCAGAGCCTGCCGATCACCGGCCATGATCTGAGTTCAGATTTAGCAACAAAGCGCGAAACCGTAATTGAATCCAGAATAAAGATATCCAGCCAGGAAATATGATTGGCCAGCAACATATGCTGTTTTGGATACTGGCCGGGTTCAATGCCTTGCACCCGTAAATGCACACCCAGGATCCGGGTTAGCTGCATGGACCATTTTTGAATGTAATCAACCCGATCTTCCAGTGTAAAGTGCGGGAAGTAGAACGTAACCTTAAGCAAACCTTTTGCAAAGTGGCTGGTTAAGCGGCAGAGGCGACTAATACGTAGGCATAATAATGGAGTGCGCATGCAGCTAAATTTCTGTAG
This sequence comes from Iodobacter sp., assembly GCA_051649105.1. Lineage (GTDB taxonomy): Bacteria > Pseudomonadota > Gammaproteobacteria > Burkholderiales > Chitinibacteraceae > Iodobacter. Next base: position 1,606 of record JBOFGM010000114.1, read on the forward strand.
GAAAATTCGGAATGCTCTGAGTTTAGCTGTTTCTTGGCTCTTGGGCCAATCTCCATCAGTGTGAAGATCACCGCATAAAATGTCGTGCATAGCGCATGTCCAGATTTTGCATGGGGAGCAGGATAAATAAGTCGGCAGTATTAAAGTCCGGGTCCCATGCCGGTTCGCCACAAATTAACGCACCAGCACGTAAATATCCTTTAATCAGCGCGGGAATTTCAGCATCCAGGCGATGGTTCAATGTCGCAATAGGCAAAGGGCAACGTGGAAATACGCGCCATTCCACAGGTGCCAGCTTATCTTTAGCCAGTTTTTTATACAGGCTGGCCGCGACATGGCCGCCGTCGGCAATAGAAACACTGGCGCAGCCAATCAGGTAGTTATATTGATTTTTGCGCATATATTCTGCTAAACCAGCCCAAAGCAGGGTGATGGTCGCGCCTGAACGATAATCCGGATGTACGCAGGAGCGGCCAATTTCGACCAGTTGCTCGCGTAAGTGGCCAAGGCGGGTCAGGTCAAACTCGGTATCAGAGTAGTAGCTGCCCAGTTTGCGGGCCTGGTGCGGTGGAAGGATACGATAGGTGCCAACCACTTCGCCGGTATCATCATCCTGAACCAGCAGATGGTCGCAATAGGGGTCAAACAGATCACGGTCTATGCCTGGCTCACGGCAAACAATTCGTGCTCCCATTTCTTCAACAAAGACCCGGTAGCGTAATGCCTGCGCCGCGCGGATTAATTCTTCGTTATGAGCAACACATACTGATAATTTACGTTTACGGCTTGGGGTGAGCTGAGTCTGAAGCATTGGTTTCCTCCTGTGTGAGAGGAAACTTAATGCTTGCAGATGACGCGGCTATGACGGGATGATGAAGCTGGAGTGACAGCGCTAAAAAGGACTAGTCGAGCGGATGTTCTGTTTCGTCATCCGGGCTGGCGGGGGTGGGAATGCTGTACTCTTCATTGGCCCAGCGTCCTAAATCGATCAGTTTGCACCGCTCGGAACAAAAAGGACGATTAGGATTAGATGCAGAATATGTATGTGATTTACCACAGCCAGGGCAGGTGGTTTGAAATGAAGGAGTGGTCATAGATTGCAATAGCCCAGGCTGAATTCGACATCGGAGTCGACTACCTTTGCTCTTTCTCCACTGGTTGAAGGCACAATAAAACGGATATTAATGGCATAACGGTTGGCAGACAGTTCCGGAACGGCAGCAAGGTGAGCCGGCAGGCTGACCTGTAAGAGTTGTACCGTTTTTCCGCCGGACATTTGCTGGAAATTACCGTTTTTAGCGGTGTATGTATTTTCACGCATGCTGTCTCTGAGCAGACGCAGGACAATGTCTAAGCCCTGTTTAATGGGCAGCAGGGGATTAAACCAGCCATCAATGTCTTCCCGCCGGTATTCTGCCGCTTGCTGCTGCCAATAATGGTAGGACGGAAGATCAAAGGCACAGGCGCCACCAGGAATGGTGACACGCTGCTTAATAGCCATCAGCCACTCATTTTCACGCAGGGCCTGACCAAATTTGCCGGTCATATTCAGCATTCGGCCATGCGTTTCCTCAATATCAGTTAAAACACGTTCTAACGCATCTTCGGATATCTGAGGATTATTACGTAAGGCAGAGAGCGCTTGCCGCTGGCGTTCCAGCTCTTGCAGTAAATCTGACTTCATGTCCGCACGACTGGCGACTTCCATAATTTCAAATATACCCAGCAAGGCGGCGTGGTGATCGGCCGCAGAGTCTCTTTCCACGTATTGAATTGTGCGGTTGTATAAGTTTTCGAGTCGCAAAAGAGTGCGGATGCGCTCGTTAATAGGGAATTCGTAGCTAATCACGATGCGTCTAACCGGCGAAGATATTCGATTTTGTAGCAAGAAATGGTTTATGAAAACCAATTACGTAAACCGACATGTTTAATCCTGATATTGCTGGTGAAGAGAGCTTACGGCAGATTGTAAATGAGCGAGAGAGCTTTCATTCAAAATAATATCATCTGCGCACTGTATTCGTGTTTTTCTTGGGCACTGACTGGCAATAATTGCTTCAATCGTCGTCTTTTTCAGTCCGCTGCGCTGTTTTGCCCGTTCAATTTGATGCTGTTCTGAGCAATCCACCACCAGACTACGGTCTATGATATCTGCATAGCTGCCTGTTTCAAAGAGTAACGGCACTACAAGTAAGGCGTATGCCGTATGCGCAGGCAGCTGATCGAGCTGGCGAAGCGCTTCTTCTTTAATCAGTGGGTGAAAAATCGCTTCCAGTCTGGTTTTTTCTTCCGGGCTGGAGAAAATATGTTCACGCATTCGCTGTCGGTCCAGAGATCCTTCTGCTGTCAGATATTCAGGACCAAATAGCCGGGCCACCCTCTCCAGCGCCTCTGAAGGAGGGCGGCTCAGGCTATGGGCAATCTCATCGGTATCCACCACCGGAACACCATGCTGTGCAAACAGATTAGCCACGGTGGATTTTCCACTGCCAATGCCGCCTGTCAGCCCGATAATATGCATCCCATCTGAGCGCACTAAATTGCTCCGGTATTAAAAATCAGCTGCTGCAGTGTGGTTCCAAAGAGCAGTGTCAGCCAGCCGGCGACGCCCAGATAGGGGCCAAATGGCATGGGTTTACTGATGCCACGCTTGGCCAGAATGGCAAGTGCAATGCCAATAACAGCGCCGCTGACGGAAGAGAGCAAAATCACGGTCGGCAGAGCCTGCCAGCCAAACCAGGCGCCAAGAGCGGCCAGTAATTTAAAGTCGCCATAACCCATGCCTTCCTTGCCGGTTACCAGCTTGAACAGCCAATAGACACTCCAAAGCACCAGGTAGCCTGCCACCGCGCCGATAACGGCTTGTTCCAGCGGGACAAAAACATTATTTAAATTAAACAGCAGGCCAATCCAAAGCAGGGGCAGGGTAATGGAGTCTGGCAGCAGATAAGTGTCTGCATCAATAAAAACCAGGGTGATTAAAAACCATGTCAGCAGTACGGCAGCCGCTGCGGCCATGGTAACCCCAAAATGTAAGCCTGCCAGAGTACTGAGAGTGGCAGTCAGCAGTTCGACCAGAGGATAGCGCGGGCTGATTTTTGCGCTGCATCCTTTGCAACGTCCGCGCAGCAGCAAATAGCTGATAACCGGGATGTTTTCCAGTGCGGTAATGGCATGGTTGCAGTGAGGACAGGCTGAGCGCGGAACGACCAGATTATAAGCAGGGACATGAGGCAGGGGGGCATCCACCGGAGCGTCGATCAGCTGACACTCCTGGCGAAACTGTTGCTCCATCATCTTAGGAATGCGATGAATCACCACATTTAAAAAACTGCCGACAATCAGGCTCAGTACAAACAGAAAAATGGCAAAAGCCGGTGTACTGGCGGTAAATAGTTCAATCATTAACCGACAACCTCGCCCATTTTGAAAATAGGCAGATACATGGCAACCACCAGACCACCAATCAGCGTTCCCAGTACCACCATAATAATAGGCTCCATCAAGCTGGATAAGGCTTCAACCGCATTATCAACCTCTTCTTCATAGTAATCGGCCACTTTACTCAGCATAGAGTCCAGCGCACCGGACTCTTCGCCAATCGCAACCATTTGCATGACCATATTGGGAAACATATTGGTCGATTGCATGGCCAGGGTCAGGCTGGTACCTGTGCTGACTTCGGTCTGAATTCTTTTGGTTGCCAGCTTATACAGATAGTTACCGGCAGCGCCACCGACGGAATCAAGGGACTCCACCAGGGGGACACCGGCCGCAAACATGGTCGCCAGGGTGCGGCACCAGCGGGCAATGGTTGCATTCAGCATGATCTGGCCAATAATGGGAATCTTCAGCAGTAAACGATCCATCACAATCTGGATGGCCTCGGATTTTTTCCAGGCCTTTAAAAAGCCGTAAATTCCGCCAAATATCCCGCCGAAGATCAGCCACCAATAGGTGACAAACACATCAGAAATTGCCATCACAATCAGGGTCGGTGTCGGTAAATTGGCACCAAAGCTGGAAAACAGTTCTTTAAACGCAGGAATAACAAAGATCATAATCACGGCGGTAATCACAAACGCCGCCACAATCACGGCCGTTGGATAAAACAGCGCAGATTTAATCTTCTTTTTTACACCGAGTGTTTTTTCTTTATAAGTAGCCAGCCGGGCCAGTAAGGCATCTAAAATACCCGCCTGCTCCCCGGCCTGAATCAGATTGCAATACAGGGCGTCGAATTCATTGGGGTGTTTTCGAAAGGCCTGTGTCAGTGATGATCCTGTTTCAATATCGTTTTTAATATCTAACAGCAGCTTGGTGACCGACGGATTGCTGTGACCTTTGGCAACAATATCAAAAGACGTCAGTAATGGGACGCCAGACTTCAGCATGGTGGCCAGTTGCCGGGTAAACATGGTGATATCTTCATCGGTAATTTTTTTACCGGAACCCATTCTCTGTTTTTTTACTTTGAGTACGTTAATGCCCTGGCGGCGCAGCGTGTTTTTAACCACATGCTCCCCGCTGGCGCGCATCTCTCCCTTCACGTTTTTTCCGCTACGGTCTTTGCCTTCCCATGCAAAAGTAAATTCTTTTACTTTCAATGACTTTGCTGCTAAAGCCATGACATCCCTCTTTGGGTGTTATTCATTGGTAACTGCCATAATTTCTTCCAGGGAGGTGAGCCCTTGTTTTACTTTGCGTAAGCCAGAACCACGCAAATCACGTACGCCGTCGCGTTTAGCCTGATCCGCAATATCAATGGCATTGCCATTGGTCATAATGATCCGGTTCATGGCATCGGTAATCGGCATCACCTGATAAATCCCGACACGGCCTTTATAACCAGATCCTTTGCAAATATCACAGCCGACTGGTTTGTATGGGGTCCAGGTGCCGTCCAGCTCTGCTTCAGCGAATCCTGCATCCAGCAGTGCCTGGTGCGGAATATCAATCGGAGCTTTGCAACTGCACAGTTTTCTGGCTAAACGTTGCGCAGTAATTAAAATCACCGAAGAGGCAATATTAAATGGAGCAATGCCCATATTTAACATCCGCGTCAGCGTGGTCGGGGCATCATTGGTGTGTAGTGTTGAGAACACCATATGCCCCGTCTGGGCGGCTTTAATAGAAATATCTGCCGTACCCAGGTCGCGAATTTCCCCAACCATAATGATGTCAGGATCCTGACGCAGAAAGGCTTTCAGGGCGACTGCAAACGTCAGCCCTGATTTTTCATTCACATTGACCTGGTTGACACCGGGTAAGTTAATTTCGCATGGATCTTCGGCCGTAGAAATATTAATGCCGGGCTGATTCAGAATATTCAGGCAAGTATAAAGTGAAACAGTTTTTCCCGAGCCTGTCGGGCCGGTGACCAAAATCATGCCATAGGGGCGCTGAATCGCTTCCAGCAGAATTTCTTTCTGGTCCGGGTCATAACCCAGTGCATCAATCCCCAGCGTGGCAGAGGACGGATCCAGAATCCGCATACAAATCTTTTCGCCATGCATGGTGGGCATGGTGGATACCCGAAAATCAATAGCACGGCTTTTAGACAGTACCAGTTTCATCCGGCCATCTTGCGGAACCCGTTTTTCAGAAATATCAAGCTTGGAAATCACTTTGATGCGGGATGCCAGCTTATCTTTAATGGCCAGTGGTGGTTGTGCCACTTCCCGGAGCACGCCATCGAGGCGATACCGGATACGAAAGAATTTTTCGTAAGGTTCAAAGTGAATATCTGAGACACCGGCATTAATCGCGTCTAATAAGATTTTTTGCAAATATTTGACGATAGGTGCATCGTCGATTTCCATGGTGGCCGCGTCATTTTGATTGCTTTCTTCTTCGCTGACCCCCATTTCTAAATCGACATCATCCAGAGCCATACTGCTCAGGTTCGCGCCTGTTGACTCGATAATGGTTTCAAGCAATGTAACCAGCTTGCCATCTTCCACGACCAAAGGCTGCACTTGCAGACCGGTCTGAAAGCGAACCTCTTCCAGAGCCTGCAGATTGGTAATGTCGGATAAACCAATAAACAGCTTGGTGCCGCGTTTAAATAACGGCACGATACGCTGTATCTGCATCACTTTATTGTCCAGCACACCCTTGGGGATGTAACTGT
>JBOFGM010000115.1:0-1795 GCA_051649105.1 Iodobacter sp.
CACCACGGCATGGAGCCCGGCCCGCTCCAGCACGGCGGCAAATAACAGCGCCAGATCCAGAGCGGTGGCCTCGCCGCCCGCCAGAATCTGGCCGGGGGTCAGTATTTTTTGCCCGTTTTGCTCAAAATGAATGACGGGCAAGACCTCATTCAGATTAAAGCTGCAAATGGCAGACCAGACAGCGGATGCCTGCTCCCAGCTGCGGCTTCTTGACGCCCCCCGATAACCATCCGGCGGAGTGGCTTTTCCAGCCCGGTGCAGCACTTCAGCCATGGCCTGCAAAACAGAGGCAATGCCAGGATCATGGGAAATAACAAAGGCGGCCAGCAGCTCCGGCATCGCCCCGCTCCATTCATCCCGGGGCAGAATTTCCAGCGAAAAATGCTGGCTTGCCAGCTCCTCCCGGCCGGCCAGAAGGCGCAAAGTCAGTACCGCGGGCTGCCTTGCTGAGAGCGAGGACAATAAACCGGCATTCAGCGGGATATAGCGCTCGGTAATATGCAGATGCGCGCCCGCCGCCAACAGATCAATGGGCCATATTTTACTGTCCAGCAAAGGCGGATCGGCGCTCAGCGCCAGGGTCAGATCGTGATATGTGGCTGCATCATCATTGATGATCGTGAGCTCACGCAGCAGCGGCACTCTGTTTTGCCGGGATGCAAAACCCACCTTACTGACAAAGAGGCCTTCGATTCTGATAGCCATAGCAATCACTCCCAAAGATCAGAAACAAGTTCTGTCTGTGAGCAATTATCCGGCTTGATTCTGACATTCAGACTGCAGCGGGGCCCCAAATGGAGCCCCGTGTATTTATTTCTGCTTTAAAGGCAGCCTTCTGCGTATTTAGCGCAACACGGAGCCCAGAGCATGCAGACACAGCGCGATATTCTCACGCCGTGCGCTGTAACCCATCAGCCCAATCCGCCATGCTTTACCTGCCAGCGTCCCCAGCCCGGCACCAATTTCCAGGTTGTAATCTTCCAACAAGGTTTTACGCACCAGCGCATCATCAATGCCATCCGGGATATAAATCGTATTGAGCTGCGGCAAGCGGTAAGGCGCGGCCACCACAAACTGCAGCCCCAGCGCTTCCAGACCGTGGCGCAGCACCTGATGCATATCGGCATGGCGTTTCCATGCGTTTTCCAGCCCTTCATCCGCCAGAAGGCGCAGCGATTCATGCAGGGCATACAGGGTATTCACCGGTGCGGTATGGTGGTAGCTGCGTTTGGCGCCGGCCTCGGCCCAGTAGGCCATCACCAGGCTCTGGTCCAGAAACCAGCTTTGCACCGGAGTTTTTCTTGCCTGAAGCTTGGCTACGGCGGCGGCAGAAAACGACAGGGGTGAGAGACCCGGCACGCAAGATAAACATTTTTGGCTGCCGGAATACACGGCATCAATACCCCAGTCATCCACCCTTAATTCCACGCCCCCTAAGGAGGTCACCGCATCCACAATCGACAGGCAATGGTATTGTTTTGCCAGCTGGCATAAAGTCTGAGCGTCAGACAATGCACCGGTTGAAGTTTCTGCATGCACAAAGGCAAGAAACTTCGCCTCCGGATGCGCTTTCAGGGCCTCTTCCACCTGACCCGGGCTGACGGGCTCGCCCCAGGCATTATCGACCACCACGGCAATGGCCCCAATGCGCTCCACATTCTGCCACATCCGCTCACCAAACACGCCATTGCGGCAAACAATCACGGTTTCGCCCGGCTCAACCAGATTCACAAAACAGGCTTCCATCCCGGCCGACCCTGGCGCTGAAACCGCCATGGTCATTGGATTTTTGGTC
>JBOFGM010000116.1:0-2436 GCA_051649105.1 Iodobacter sp.
CCCTTTACCACTGCTTATTCCGGCGGGTTTACCCGTAACGCTGGCGCTGGGCGCAGAGCTGAAAAACACCCTTTGTCTGGCCGGTGATGGTCTGGCTCATCTTTCCCCGCATATTGGTGATCTGGACGATGCCCGCAGCTGCCGCGCACTGACGCAACTGGCTCAGTTATTGCCAGTGCGGCTGGGGCTGCAGCCGGAGCGGATTGTTTGCGATGCCCATCCGGATTTTTACAGTACCCGGCTGGCGGCAGAGCTGGTGGCGCAAACCGGAGCGAAGGTCATTCAAGTGCAACATCATCATGCGCATATTGCTGCTGTGCAGGCCGAATATGGCGTTGATGGCCCCCTGCTCGGGCTGGCGCTGGATGGTTATGGTTTTGGGCAGGATGGCGGCCACTGGGGCGGCGAATTATTACGGGCAGAGCGGCAGCACTGTGTACGGCTGGGCTCTCTTGCTCCTTTGGCGCTGGCAGGAGGAGAGCGGGCCGGCCGGGAGCCATGGCGGCTGGCGGCGGCGATTTTGATCCGGCTGGGCCGTGGGGCAGAGATTGTGCAGCGCTTTTCCGGCGAGCCGGCAGCGGCCTTTGTGGCCCGGCAAACCAGCGCTCTGGTGATGTCCAGCAGCCTGGCGCGGTTGATGGAGGCGGCGGCGGCCTTGCTGGGGGTGTGTTACCGGCAGGATTATGAAGCCGAAGCGGTGCAGCTGTTAGAAAGCCTGTGCCAGCCCTGTGCTCCGCTGACAGGAGGCTGGCTGATTAATGCCGTGGGGCAATTGGATTTTCTACCTTTATTTGCCAGGCTGGCAGATGAAACCCATCCGCAGCGGGGGGCCAGTCTGCTACATGCCACACTGGCGGCGGGTTTGGCGGATTGGGTGATTAAGGCGGCTCAGCAGCAGAATTTACAGACGGTTGCGCTGGGCGGTGGTTGTTGGGCAAACCGCTTTTTGGATGAACAGGTGAGCGGGTACTTGCAAACCGCCGGTCTGACTGTATTGCGTGCCGGCGTGGTTCCACCGGGAGATGGCGGGCTGAGCCTTGGACAGGCGTGGGTTGCCATGTATGACGAGGAGGATTAGATCATGTGCCTTGCTTTGCCTGCCCGTATTGTGGCGATTGATCAGCATGGCTTTGCCACGGCCGATCTGGGAGGGGTTAAAAAGCGTGTGTCGCTGGCCCTGCTCGATGATGTGGCCATTGATGATTATGTGATCTTGCATGTTGGCTATGCCCTGGCCCGGCTGGATCGCAGCGAGGCCGAAGCCACTTTGCAGCTTTTTGCTGCTTTGGCGGCCAGCCAGCCCCCTCTGGCGGAGATCTGAAATGAAATATGTGGATGAATTCCGTGATGCCCGGCTGGCACAGGCGCTGGCCCGCACCATTGCAGCGGCGGCAGAGCCGGATCGCATCTACCGCCTGATGGAGTTTTGCGGCGGGCATACCCATGCTCTCGCCCGCTATGGCGTACTCGATTTATTACCTTCCAATATTCAGATGATCCATGGCCCCGGCTGCCCGGTTTGCGTGCTGCCGGTGGGGCGGATTGATGAAGCCATCAGGCTGGCCCTGCTCGATGATGTGATTCTGGCCAGCTATGGCGATGTGTTGCGCGTTCCGGCCTCAGATAATTTATCGCTGATTAAAGCCCGGGCCGAAGGGGCAGATATCCGCATGGTGTATTCGGTGGATGACGCTCTGGACCTGGCCCGCAGGCTGCCTGAACGGGAAGTGGTTTTTCTGGCGATTGGCTTTGAAACCACCACGCCGCCCACTGCCGTGGCCATTTTGCAGGCGGCAACAGGAAGGCTGGGTAACTTTAGTGTGCTTTGCTATCACGTGCTGACACCACCGGCGATGCAGGCCATTTTGCAACCGGGTGATGTGGCGATCGACGGGCTGATTGGCCCGGCCCATGTCTCAACAGTGATTGGCAGCCAGCCTTATCAGGCGTTTGCAGAACAACATGCCAGGCCGGTGGTGATTGCCGGCTTTGAGCCACTGGATCTGATGCAGGCCATTTTAATGCTGATCCGGCAGATTAATGCCGGGGAAGCCAGGGTAGAGAACCAGTTTACCCGGGCCGTGACCGCGGACGGCAACCGCAAGGCTCAGCAGCTGATGGATGAGGTTTTTATGCTGCGGGAGAGCTTTGAATGGCGGGGTCTGGGCCATATTCCCCATAGTGCGCTGGCCATCCGGCCGGCCTTTCAAAAATACGATGCCGAACACCGTTTTGGTTTGAGTTATCAGTCGGTGGCAGACCATGCCGCCTGTCAGTGCGGGCCGGTTTTACGCGGCCAGGTTCGTCCCCAGGACTGCAAATTATTTGCCACCGTCTGTACGCCGGAGCATCCGCTGGGTGCTTGTATGGTCAGCAGCGAGGGAGCTTGCGCCGCGCACTTTACCTATGGCTTGCATGCTGTGGAGGTAAAGTCAT
>JBOFGM010000117.1:0-4893 GCA_051649105.1 Iodobacter sp.
TAAATCAATTTGTGCCAATAACGGCAGGGGATCGTGGTCATTAATAAAGCGCATTACTTCGCCTTCATTTAAGGCATCCAGTGCTCCAAAAATAGCCGCATGGCGAAAGCGTTTGGCCACGCCCCGCGCATCAAAGCCATAGATCCCTTCTGAAGTAAGATGATTGCTGCTGCAACTGCTCATAATATAAATCCTGAAGAAAGCACCGGTCTGGCCCGCAAACCGGCGCAAGGGTTAAGGGTTGGTTTTAGCAAGACGGCCGGCCGGCACGCTTTGCCGGGCTTTACCCAGTAAGCGCAGAGCAAACACCGCCAGATACATCACACCCACGGCAAAGACAATATCGCCGGGAACCCGCAGCCAGACTAAGGCTTCCATTACGGGCGAATGAATGATTTCGGCCGAGCGGGCATACCACAGGCCATGTTCCACGCTGGCAATGGCCTGATAAATTCCCGATGGCAGTAAAGACATAAACACCATCATAAAGAGGCCAATATTCATCGACCAAAAGGCGGGTTTAAGCAGCTTGTCATTCCAGTTTTCGGCCGGCGTTAATCCGCGCAGGCAGAACAGCATCAGACCAATTCCCAGCATGCCATAGACCCCAAACAGGGCGGCATGGGCATGGGCGGCCGTCATATTCAGGCCTTGCACATAATATAAAGAGATGGGCGGATTAATCGCAAAGCCCAGTAAACCCGCGCCGACGGTATTCCAGAAGCCCACGGCAACAAAACACATAATTGCCCAGCGATATTTCTGCACCCAGGGGGCGGCCTGAGTATGGCGGTAAGTTTGATACGCTTCGCTGGCAATCAGCGCCAAAGGCACCACTTCCAGTGCCGAGAACATGGCACCCACGGCAATCACCGAAGTGGGCGAGCCGGTAAAGTAAAGGTGGTGCAGGGTGCCTAATATGCCGCCGAATAAAAAGACAATGGTTTCCAGCACAATGGCGCGGTTAGCCGACGCCGTGCGGATCAGGCCCAAGCGGCTGAGCAGCAGGGCAATCACCGCAGTGGCAAAGACTTCAAAGAAGCCTTCCACCCACAGATGGACCAGCCACCAGCGCCAGTATTCAATCAGCGCATAGTGGGTTTTTTGGCCCCAGACCAAAGAAGAAGCATAAAAGAGACCGATACAAACGGCAGAAATAAAGACCATGGCAATCAGGCCCTGACTTTCGGATGGTTTACGCAGTGCCGGCCACAGGCCGCGCCCCAGTAAACCCGCCCAGATCAGTAAGCCAATAAAGAGCAGTATTTGCCAGACCCGGCCCATGCTGGTGTATTCCAGCCCTTGATTGCCCAGCCAGAAACTATAACTGGTGCCCAGCCGTTGCAAGGTGCCAACCCAGCCGCAGGCAATGGAGCCGGCCACAATCAGCAGCAGGGCATAAAACAAGATATCCACGCCCAATTTTTGATATTTCGGCTCTTTACCGCCCAGAACCGGGGCTAAAAACAGGCCGGTTGCCAGCCATGCGGTGGCAATCCAGAGCACACCCAGCTGGGTATGAATGGTGCGGCTGATGGTAAAGGGCAGCACTTCGGCCAGCGGAATACCAAAGAAGCTGCCGCCTTCTACCTGATAATGCGCAGAAATCACGCCCATCCCCACCTGAACCAGCAGCAGGGCAATCACCACATAAAAATACTTCATGGTGGCTTTCATAGACGGTGTGAGTTTCAGGGTAACCAGCGGATCATTTTCCGGGCAAATCACCGGTTCTTCATCACGATGCATCTGATGAAATAAAATCATCCCGGCAATGCCTGCCAGCAGCAAAATAATGCTGGCAACAGACCAGACACTGGTGCCGGTGGTCGGGGTATTGGCCACCAGCGGCTCATGCGGCCAGTTGCTGGTATAGGAAATATGATCGATGCCAGGGCGGTTGGTGGTGGCTGCCCAGGCGGACCAGAAGAAAAAGGCGGGCAGGGCCTGCAGATCGTCCGCATCCTTAATCGAGCCGGCAATCATGGCATATTGCTCGCGCAATTTGTCTTGCGAAGCATCGCTGCCAAACAGCGCAATATAGTGTTTGGCCACCAGCGTCATGGCATCGGCGCGATCTTTTTGAATGGTAAGGGTGTCGCTGGCTGCGTCATAAGTGTTACTGCGCATCACCGAGATTAAGCGCACATCCAGCGGAGCCTGCTCTTCTTTGGTCAGATGCTGATAATCTTTTTTAAACTGCTGCTGTGCCCAGATATTTCTGAGGGTAATGGCTTCGCGGTGCAGCCAGTCGGCCGACCAGTCAGGTGCCACATAACTGCCATGCCCCCAGACCGAACCCATTTGCTGGCCGCCGGCAGACAGCCAGGCTTCCTGCCCGCGCTGAATTTGCGCGCCGGTATATAAAATCTGGCCGGTGGTGCTGACCCCCTGACGAGGAATGGGTGGCTTTTCAAGGTAGATTTCCCTGCCTATCCAGCCGAGCACGGCAAAAGACAGGAAGAAAATAACCGCAAGCCAGCGCCACAGATTGCGCGTTTTATGCATGATTTGCTCCGGATGGGTAAGGAGGGGTGAGATTTATATGTGCATAATATATGCATATTATTAAAATATGCAAATTTTATGCATATTTAAAACCGAAGAGTATTAAGAAGCGGAAGCAGCGGGCTCTGCTGCTGGCCGTGGCCGGTGAATATGGGCTTATGCTATGATTTTTGGATTTTTATGGCGAAGCGCGGATTAAAGCGTTATCCCCGGAAATTACCGGGAATCCGGGGCAAAGATTGGATTGGCCCGCGTAAATGACCGCAGTCCGCGTCAGAGATTTAACAGGAAGGGTTTATGGACAAGATCACTGTGCCGGATCAGGCCGAGGCTTTGCCGGCCGTGGCGGCTACCGCGATGGAAGCGCCGGCGGCAGAGACGCTGCAGTTTTTTACGGCGGTTTTCCAAAGTGAGCATTTTTTATTGGATCAAGCCGCGGCTCCGGACATCATTTTGGAGGAGAACCAAGATCGTTTGCCGGGCCGGCATATTACTTAACGCCGCATTTTGGCGTCGAGCTCTTCCACTTTGGTTCTGGCCCAGGGGGTGCGGCGCAGAAATTTCAGGCTGGATTTAATCGATGGATCGGTGGTGAAGCACTGAATCGGAATACGGCGGGCCAGCTCTGGCCAGCCAAAATGGTCTGCTAAGTCGGTCAGGATATTTTCCAGCGTGATACCGTGCTGTGGATTATTAATTTGGGTCATGGGTCTTTATCAGGGAAGGGGGTCAGCTGCGCCGGATCAGCTCGATACTGAATACGGCATTGAGCTCAGCCGGGTTATCAATTAAATCTTGCAGGGTATAGCGATCCAGTACGGTATAAAACGCCTGCATCGCCTCATTGAGCACGCCTTTTAAGCGGCAGACGGCACTGATACTGCAGGTGGAATGCTCGCGATCGAAGCATTCCACGACCGGGCTGTCGGCTTCACTTAAGCGAACCAGTGCACCCACGCTGATCTGACCGGCAGGGCGCGACAGTCGCATACCGCCGCCTTTGCCGCGCGTGGTTTCCAAAAAGCCATGGCGGGCCAGAAAGCTCATCACTTTCATCAGATGATTGTCAGAAATATCATAGGCAGCGGCGATTTCACTGCGGGTCACAATGCCATCGTTTTGTACGCCAACGTAGATCAAGGTCCGCAAGCAGTAATCAGTAAAAACATTCAGCCGCATGGCGGTGGTCCGACTTTAAAATAAGTATTTATGATACATCTTCATTGCGGGCAAGACACCGGCTTTAATGCCGCACGATGAATCAGGAGCGCTGGTGCAGGCTGGCAGGCACCCAGATCGAATCGACGGTCTCACCTTTCATCAGTGCCAGCACCCGGGCCAGGCTTTCGCTGGCCAGCAGCTGGCTGTCCTGCACCACGGACTGGATGCCCCAGGGCATACAGTTCAGCAAATTATGATCATCAAAGGTCATCAGATGCTTGGGCTGGCCATTTTGTTTTTCATTGATATAGGCCAGAGCGCCTTCCAGCAGGGTCAGTGAGCCGGTAAACAGGCTGTCCGGATAGTGCCCCAGCCGCTCATGGCATTCGGCCATCATGCTGTAGCCGGAAGGGCGCAGGTAATCGCGTTGCCACACCCAGTGTTCCTGCTCGGGCACGCCGCTTAATTCGAGGCCTTTCCGATAGCCGGCCAGACGATCCTGGCTGGGGGATAAATCGGCCTGTCCGCCAAAATAGACCACTTCCTTGCTGCCGGCCGCAATGGTTTGCACCACCAGTGAAGTTACTGCATCAATGGCGTCGGTCACAACAAAGGGAATCGGGCAGTCTTTGATATAGCGGTCGACAAAAATCAGTGGCAAGCGCAAAGACCATTTCAGATATTGCGTGGCATCGCTGCTGCACGGCACGATAATCAGGCCGTCCACCTGGCGGGTCAGCAAATGCTCCACGCCGGCGGTTTCCATGGTGGCCTGCTCATTACTGCTCATCACCAGCAGCTGATAACCGGCTTCCCGGCACAGGGGTTCCAGCGCCTGGGCAAGGCTGGCGTGGGCAAAGTTACTCAGCTCGGGCACCAGTAAACCCAGGGTGCCACTTTTTCGGGATCTGAGGGTTTTGGCAGATTGCGAAGGCTGAAAATGATGCTCGCGAGCAATGGCCAGTACGCGCTCTTTGGTGGCCTCGGCAATGCGGTATTCCGCAGAGCGGCCATTAAGAACCAGACTAGCCGTGGTTTTGGAAACATTGGCCAGACGGGCAATGTCATCCATGGTTAGGCGAATAAATTGACTCACGATGACTCGGTTATTAGTACACATTCAAGTGGCAAGGTTACCGAAAAAAAGCCGGCTTGAATTGAATATTTACAGTTTATGGAAAAATAAGCCGATCAGCGCCCGCTTGCCACGGTATAAATTTTTGC
>JBOFGM010000118.1:0-2615 GCA_051649105.1 Iodobacter sp.
AGTACCACGCCCTGTTCCACATACTGATGATCCGGCATATCCGTTGTCGGCACGGCCTGGCCATTAATGGTTAATTTCTTATTGCGATATTCAACCGTATCACCAGGTAAACCAATCACGCGCTTAATATAATTTAAAGCCGGGTTTTCCGGATAATTAAATACCATGACATCACCGTGCTCCGGCTTGCCAACAGGAATTAACACATTATTAATAACCGGTGTGCGCAGGCCATAAGCGAATTTATTCACCAGAATAAAATCACCTACCACCAGCCCTGGCCGCATAGAGCTGGATGGAATCTGAAAGGGCTCAACTAAAAATGAGCGCAATACAAACACCGCCAGCAATACCGGGAAAAAACCACGTCCATATTCAACCCAGTCAGAAACCGGTGCATCACCGCGCTTCTTTTTCCAGATAAACCGGTCCAAACCCCAGATCACACCCGTCACAACCACAAAAATCAGCATAGCGGCAGAGATAGAACAATACTGCACCAGCACAATAAACAAGCCCATCACAATGCTGAGATAGCCGTATTGCACCAACTGAGGCGGCTCAGTCCCCGTACGCTCGTGTTTGGAGCCAATCCCGACCAGCACCGGCCCTAAAATGACGAAAACAATTCCGAGAAACAACCAGTTCATCCGTTTTCCTTTGTTAAATACGTGTTACTTATCGCTGACTTGCAAGATCGCAAGGAACGCTTCTTGCGGAATTTCAACATTCCCGACTTGCTTCATGCGTTTCTTACCCGCTTTTTGCTTGTCGAGCAGTTTACGCTTACGCGACACATCACCACCATAACATTTAGCCAATACATCTTTACGCGTTGCCTTCACAGTCTCGCGAGCCACAATCTGGCTGCCAATAGCGGCCTGCACGGCCACGTCATACATCTGACGCGGAATCAGTTCACGCATTTTTGAAACCAGCTCACGGCCACGGTACTGGCTGCTGCTGCGGTGAATAATCAGGCTTAATGCATCCACCCGTTCACCATTCACCAGCACATCCAGCTTAATTAAGTCTGCCGCCTGGAATTCTTTAAAATCATAATCCAGCGACGCATAACCACGGCTGACCGATTTTAAACGATCAAAGAAATCCATCACCACTTCTGCCATTGGCAGCTCGTAGCTCAGCATCACCTGACGACCCATATACTGCATATTGCGCTGCGTGCCGCGTTTTTGATTACACAACGTCATCACCGCGCCCACATAATCCTGTGGCACCAGAATAGTGGCCGTAATAATAGGCTCACGAATTTCTTCGTATTTAGAAGGATCCGGCAATTTAGACGGGTTCTCAATATGCACCACATCACCGTTTTTCAACAGTAATTCATACACAACCGTCGGAGCAGTTGTGATCAGATCCATATCAAATTCGCGTTCTAACCGCTCTTGCACAATTTCAAGGTGCAATAAACCTAAAAAGCCGCAGCGAAAACCAAACCCCAGCGCCTGGGAGACTTCCGGCTCATATTGCAGCGAGGCATCATTGAGCTTCAGTTTTTCCAGTGCATCACGCAATTTTTCATAATCGTGACTTTCAATCGGATATAAACCCGCAAACACTTGTGACTTCACTTCTTTAAAGCCTGGCAATGCGTCTTCTGCCGGGGCTTTGGCGGTGGTAATGGTGTCACCCACCTTGGCATTAGAAATTTCTTTAATACCGGCAATAATAAAGCCCACTTCACCCGCACGCAGCACCGTTCTTTGGACTGTTTTCGGGGTAAATACGCCGACCTGCTCGCAAAGATGCTGCGATTTGTTCGACATAAACATGATTTTTTCTTTCGGGCTGATCTGACCATCCACCACGCGCACCAGCATGACCACGCCCACGTAGTTATCAAACCACGAGTCAATAATCAGAGCTTTCAGCGGGCCGTCAGGATTCCCCTTAGGTGCCGGCACCTTGGTAATCAGCGTTTCCAGAATATCTTCGATACCGATGCCGCTTTTTGCCGAGGCATGCACGGCATCAGTGGCTTCAATCCCGATAATGTCTTCAATTTCTTGAATCACACGTTCAGGATCTGCCGCTGGCAAATCAATTTTATTCAGCACCGCCACCACTTCCACGCCTTGTTCCAGTGCGGTATAGCAGTTAGCCACGGTCTGAGCTTCAACCCCTTGCGAGGCATCCACCACCAGCAAGGCGCCTTCACAAGCGGCCAGGGAGCGGCTTACTTCGTAAGAGAAGTCAACGTGTCCCGGGGTGTCAATCAAATTAAGATTATAAATCTCACCATTGCGGGCTTTATAAGTCAGCGCGGCGGTTTGCGCCTTAATTGTGATACCGCGCTCTTTTTCGATATCCATCGAATCGAGCACCTGGGCACTCATTTCGCGCAGCTCTAAGCCGCCACAGAATTGGATGAAGCGATCAGCCAGCGTGCTCTTGCCGTGATCGATGTGAGCGATAATAGAGAAATTACGAATATGATCCATTGGCCTGCCAGAAATTCACATAAAAAGGGGTACGAAGTTACTTATCGAACATAAAAAATCTAAAGCACATCAAAATTAGAAAGGCCAGATCTGGTTACTGATGATGCAGAAACCTGCTTATTCACCATCATAAACACAAAATCAGGA
>JBOFGM010000119.1:0-7692 GCA_051649105.1 Iodobacter sp.
GTCAGCTGTGCCCGGATATGGAGCTGGAAGTGTTTGTGCATGGCGCACTGTGTATTGCTTATTCCGGCCGCTGCCTGTTATCGGGCTATTTTAACCACCGCGATCCTAATCAGGGCACCTGTACCAATGCCTGCCGCTGGGATTACAAAATGAATGACACGGTGGAAGACGATGCGGGGGACGTGAAGCCACAGGTGATTCAGTTTGATTTTAATAAAGCCATGTCAGAAGCCGATCAAAGCTTTGCCGCCTGTGGGGGGGCGGAGCGCCATCCTGCGGCCGATAAGACTTATCTGATTGCAGAACAAAGCCGTCCGGATGAGCTGATGCCGATTATGGAAGACGAGCACGGCACTTATATTATGAATTCTAAAGATTTGCGTGCGGTGCAGCATATCGAACGGCTGAGTAAAATTGGCGTGGATTCATTAAAAGTCGAAGGCCGCACCAAGTCGCTTTACTATGTGGCGCGCACCGCACAGGTTTATCGTCAGGCCATTGATGATGCGGTGGCGGGGCGTCCGTTTAATCCGGCCCTGCTGGCGGACCTGGATGGTCTGGCTAACCGCGGTTATACCGATGGTTTCTATCAGCGCCATTACACCCATGAAGCGCAAAATTATCTGGATGGCCATTCCAAATCCAAGCAAAGCCAGTTTGTGGGCGAAGTGACCAGCATCAAAGATGGCTGGGCGAAGATTGAAGTGAAAAACCGCTTTGCCGTGGGCGATCAGCTGGAAATTATTCATCCAAGCGGCAACCGGATTATTACATTGGCGGCGATGCGGGATAAGAGTGGTCAGCCTACCGATGTGGCTGCGGGCAATGGGGTGAACATCACCATTCCTATGGATGCAGGTTTTGAAAAAGCACTGATTTCACGCCTGTTTACCGCAGAAGAAATGGCAGAATAAGCCGTATTGTCTTCAGCAAAAACCGCCATCGCTGGCGGTTTTTTTATTTCAGATCCGGATGGCTTCGCCGCCAGCAGGTGGGGCTGTGGTCATCCACCATGCCGCTGGCCTGCATAAAGGCGTAGCAGATGGTGGGGCCGACAAATTTAAAGCCGCGTTTTTTTAAGGCTTTACTCATCTCAATGGATTCAGCGGTGGCTGCAGGGGTATCGGTGATGCTGGCCCAGTGATTAACGATGGTTTTACCCTGCACAAATGACCATAGAAAATCGCTGAAAGAGCCTTCTTCCTGCTGAAATTTTAAAAAAGCAGCGGCATTGCCAATAAAGGCGGCCACTTTGGCCCGGTTGCGCACAATACCGGCATCGCCGAGCAGGCTGGCGACCTTATCTGCATCGTAGGCGGCCATTTTAGTGGCATCAAAGCCATCAAAGACTTCACGGTAGCGGGCGCGCTTTTTAAGTACGGTAATCCAGGATAAGCCGGCCTGTGCGCCTTCCAGGCATAAAAGCTCGAACAGCGCCTGATCATCCAGCAGCGGCTGCCCCCATTCCTGATCATGGTAGTTCTGGTAAAGAGGATCATTGCTGCACCAGGCGCAGCGGATCAGTGGCATCTCGGGCATATTCATCTTTATGAGTGGAATAAGGGGCTTCTTGGCCGATCATACCGCAGCACATTGGGCTGGCCGCTCTTTGTGAACATTTTTGCTGCGTTATCCCCCAAAAAGAGTGAGCGGATCTGTGGATAAGCTGTTGATGCCCTGCTTAACACCCTGTTTGTTAAAGAAAAATTAAGACTGATTAAAATTTGTGCACTGCTGCTGAATGGCTTAAACAGTGCATCCTGTTTAAAACACGGTGCTTAAGGCGGCAGGCTGATGCCCAGGGCTTTACCCGCGGTGCGGTTCCATTCCATGGCGCAATCCTTGCCACAGCGCTCTGCCCAGCGCTTAAGCACCACCTGGCGGACGGTTTGCGCCAGCCTGGCTTCATCGCCGCTGGCTGGGGAAACCAGGGTCATTGCACCTTGCTCCGGCAGATCGCAGTTTTTACCGGTATTGCAGGCCAGACCCTGTTCGGTTTGTCGTGCTGCCGCCTGCCATAGCTTGTTGGCCAGTTGGCTCACC
Organism: Iodobacter sp.; assembly: GCA_051649105.1. GTDB lineage: Bacteria > Pseudomonadota > Gammaproteobacteria > Burkholderiales > Chitinibacteraceae > Iodobacter. The sequence goes on from JBOFGM010000119.1 coordinate 2,044, forward strand.
CCTGTCATCAGGATTTGCTGATCAGCGGGCTCAATGCTGTCCCAGGAGGCCTGATTAACGCCCAGCATCACCACGCTCCAGCCCAGCGGCATATTGTAGATATGGGTCGCCACCTGATAAAACCTGGCGGTATGGGCCGGCAGGGCGGCGGTAATCAGGCAATCGAGTTGTTTATCTTTCATTTTTTGATAAACCTGATCGAACGGAATATTCAGCGTAATGGCTCCAAAGGACTCGATCAGATCGCTGGTCGTGCGCATACTGACGCGAACCTTTTTTCCTTTCAGCGATTCTAAATTTTTCACCGGGCCATTACACATCAATAGTTGTGCCGAATAAGGCCACAGAGCCAGTACTTTAATGCCATATTTTTTTGCAAAATACCGGGACAGTACCGGCATATAGCTGTCTGCCAGACGCCGCTCGGTCGCTAAATCCCGGGTCAGCCCCGCCAGATCAATGGCCTCAGTCTGCGGATCCTGCTCAGAGATATAGGACAAAATGGTAGTGCCAAAATCTGTCAGCCCCAGCTTCATCAGGCGTAAGACTTCACTGCCCTTTAAACCCATATCATTAAAGGCCTTGAGGCTGACTTTAATTCGCCCCTCGCTTTGCTGTGGCAGCTGTTCGGTCCAGAAGGGTTTTTCATAGTCCTGAAACTGGCTGAGCATGCCCCAGGAGCCAATGGCTCTGAGCGGCTCCGGCGGGGTTTCGGCACCGGCATCAAGGCTGAGCAGCAGGACCAGCAGCAAAAGAGGTTTCATGGGCTACCCTTCATCGGTGTAATACGGGGGCGGCAGCACAGTGGCTGTAATCCCTTGCTGCCGCGGCGGGGCCTGCGCCCAGCGGCCTGAGTGTGGCGTCGCCGGTTAATTGCTGACAGGCCAGCAGGGCAGAATCCAGCGCGCCCACAATCCAGGTGTGGTGCACGCTTAAGTGTTCACCCGCAAAATAGATGGATTGCTCCGGCTGGCGGGCACAATTAAACAGCCGGCCAAATTGGCCGGGGAAAAACATCGCATCCCCGGTGGCCCATTCTGATGGCCAGGCCACATCAAAGGATTCAATAAATTGCCCGGCGATATCCACCCGGCCTTGATACAGCGTTTGTAAATCCCGCAGCGCCAGCCGCAGCCGGTCTTCCTGCTTTTGCGGCAGCCAGTTATAGGCGTCGCTCATCCATGAATACAGTAATAAAACTCCGGCCCCTTCCTCACCCAGGCCATACGAGGGGTAAACACACCAGCGCATGGGTAAATCACAGCTGGATTGCCCGCCCATTGAAGCTTGTGGCCCCTGTTCCCAAAAACGGGTTTTAAAGCGCAGACCGATTTTATACAGGGGCTCGTAATGCATCGCCCGGATGGCCTGCATTTTGGTGGCCGACCATTGAGGGGTGGAGATCATGCGCAGGGCCGCTGGCGGCAGAGCCAGGATCACCTGATCAAAAATAGTAAATTCACCCTGCCTGCCATAGTGCAGGGCCACGCGGCCGTCTTGCAGATTCTCTATTTGTTGTACCGGTGCATTCATTAAAATGGAATCGGCACCAATCAGGGCGGCGCAGGCATTGGGCAGCCTGTCCATTCCATTGGCAATGGTGCGCCATTTCGCACCCGAGAAATCCATGCTTTCAATCACGATTTCGGTAAAGCTGCTGTGAAACTGATTGGTGGCGGAGGTCATCACTTCTACATAATTAACCTTCTCCATACTCCAGCCCGCAATTTCGGTGAGATAGGTATACAGCGAGTAATTATCGTATTTCACAATTTTGGCAAAGCCCAGATCAAAGTCCTGGGCTAATAAATCAAAAAAGGGCTGCAGTTCGGTATGCAGCAGTTCGGTGGCCGTTTTATGCCGGTCTGCCGGATCCAGCTCAAAGCCCAGCGCATCAGGATGCTGGTTGGCGTCATCCAGCGTCATGGTGGAGCCATCCGCGCTGCGGCGGCCATTGACATAAACCAGATTGCCGCTGGGATCATATAAATGATAGGGAATTAAATCGATTTTATCGGGCTCTGGCAGCCGGTGATTTAAATAGTCAATTAAATCAAATACCGGTTGCTGCTCTGGAATCACCGGCAGCCGCATGGCTCCGGCTTCAAAATATTGGTTGGGTTCCTGATTAAAGCGGTGGGTATAGATCCGTCCGCCCAGCCGGCTGGGGTGGGCTTCAAAGATCTGGCATTCAATGCCCTGGCTCTTAAGTAACAGCGCGGCATACAGCCCGGCCATACCGCCACCCACAATACCCACCCTGGCTTGCGGTGCCCGGACAGAGGCAGGGGCGGGTTGCCCGGCGACGGTGGTGCGGGCTTTTAACCAGGCTTCATAGGCGGCGCGTAATGAAGGCTTGCTGATTGAAGGAGTTGCTGCTGACAAGACAGAATCCGGACAAAGGGCAAACACAGGGTATCTCCTTCTTTTTTTCCAAGCATATATTTTAATTGTGTGTAAGGGTGTAGAAATTTTAGTGAATTTATCTTCGTTGTAGATTAGTATGGTTTGCAAGGTCATATCTATTTAAAACTGCCAAGTGACTGTTTTTCCGGAGAAAAGGGGAATGCCGATACAAGAACGCTCCTTTGGTCAGTCGATTGCGCTTCGTTTGCGTTTGGCCTTTGGCGTGGTTGCCGCAACCACGCTGCTGGCTTCAGGTGCCGCTTTATGGGCCTTTCATTCGGCAGATACCACCTATTCTGTGGTGTCCGGACAAAGCTTTCCTGCCGCGATTGCTTCAGCCCGGCTGGAAGCCAGTAGTCTTGAGTTTTCATCTGCCCTTGCCAGCCTTGCCAATGCGCAGACCATTTCATCCCGTGAAAATGCCTTAGCCAGAGCCAGATCCGCTCTGGCCGATTTGCCTGAGCAGATTAAAGTTTTAGCGCCTGGCCGAATTGATGACGCCAAAAAGCTGATGGCTCTCCTGGGGGAGCTGGGCCGGAATGTGCCGCAAACCGATGAATTAGTCAGCCGGCAATTACGGCTGGATGATAGAAAAAACCAGATTCTGTTGCACACAGGCGACGCTCAGCAGCGATTTTTGCAAGCCATTGATCCGGTCTTAATGGCAAAAAATGCAGATTTACTCTCTGCCACCCGGCGCGCCTCCGTGTCTGCCGGCGTTTCTGTGCATTCCCTGATCGATACGGAGTTTTCTGAGCTGCATGGATTACAGCAGGCCAGAGCGGAGGCGTTCCGGCTGGCCGCTCTTGCCGCTGTGCCGGGCGGGGGCGCAGAGCGCACGGCATTACTGGCAAGCATTCAGACGCATCTGCGTCAGGCCGGCCCGCAGGCCACAGAGGCGGCCAAAACCCTGGCTGCAGCCTTACAGGCTGGCCCGCAGCAGACGGCTCGTGCCATGGCGGCTTTTGATGCTGTTTTATTGCCGTTGATTAATCAAATCACGATTCAAATGATTTCACGCAGCGATCAGATCACGCTGGATTCCACCAATGCCGTGGTGGTGCTGGTGGCAGAACAGGTGGCGTCTTTAAGTGCCGTGCAGCGCTTTCGTGGTGATGTGGTGCTGTTAGCCAGCCTGATTGCCCAGGCGGCCAATACCCAGAGTGCCATCCGGCTGAATGAAACCGAGCGCTCATTAATCAGTACCAGTATTGAGGCAAAAAAAACACTGAATGAAATTAATGATCCGGCTAATTTTAAAAAATTAAAAAATGAATTATATGGGTTGATCTCTTTATCTGATGCTGAAGATGGGATATTTGCCGTCAGCCGAGAAAAAATGAGGATTAACAACGAATTACAACAGCTGGTGATGAAAAATCAGAATGCCGCACAGAGGCTGGTCGCTCAGGCGCAATTTACTGAAAAAGTGTTAAAGCAGGAACTGAATACCGAAATGCAGAGTTTATCTCAGCGTTTTAAAACCAGTACCCTGCTGCTGGCAGGACTGACTTTATTCAGTTTGCTGGTTTCACTGGGAATTGGTTCTGTTTATATCCGAAAAAGAATCAGCTCACGGCTGGTGCAGTTATCAGAAAATATGCAGAGTATTGCCGATGGGCATTTTGATGTGGATATTGATAACAGAGGTCAGGATGAAATATCGGTTATGGCGCAAAGCCTGCTGTTTTTCCGCGATGCCAGTATTTTATTAAGGGCCCGCTCAGAAGAATTAATTCATTCCAGAGATCAGGCAGAGGCGGCATTGCAGGTAAAAGGTGATTTTCTGGCCAATATGAGCCATGAAATAAGAACACCACTCACGGCTATTCTGGGATATACCCATTTATTACTGGAAACTTCACTGGTTAACCGGCAGCGGGATTATCTGAATAAAGTCCAGTCTTCAGCCAATTTATTACTGGGAGTGATTAATGATATTTTAGATATTTCTAAAATTGAAGCAGGGAAATTAAAACTGGAAGAGGCGCCCTTTGATTTATATTTATTACTGGAAAACCTGGCCAGTGTGGCAGCCATTCAGGCTGAAAATAAAAAACTTAAATTTATTTATACAATTGATATTAATGCCCCGCAATGGCTGATGGGTGATTCATTACGACTGGGGCAAATACTTCTTAATTTAATTAATAATGCAGTTAAATTCACCAGTGAAGGAGAAGTGGAATTGGCGGTTTCCTGCATGGCTAAAGAGGATGATCAAACTGAACTTAAATTCAGCATTTATGATACGGGTATTGGTATCAGTCCGGATGCATTAAGCCGGCTTTTTAATCCGTTTATTCAGGAAGATTCATCCACTACCCGCCGATTTGGTGGTTCTGGTTTGGGCCTCGCAATTAGTCAGCAATTAGCCCATATTATGGGAGGAAATATTGTTGTTACCAGCCAGCTGGAAAAAGGATCCGTCTTTCATTTTACCCTTAGTTTAAAAAACAATGGCCGTGCTTCCTTATCTGTACCGCAATATGCGGGTAGCAGGGTTATTCTGGCCGAAGCCCATGCCGCAACACGTATGCAGCTTTGTTTATATTTGAAGCAAATGGGAATGCAGGTCAAAGAGGTTTGCTCATTTGCTGAATTAATTACCTGTATGCAAAAAAGTCAGGGTGCAGATTTTGATCTGCTGATTATGGATTCAGATTTAATGGATCAGGTCCATCCGGAAACGATTCAGGGCATTTGGTATCACCATGAAAAAATGGCAACCGTTTTACTGACAACGGTACTGAATCATGATGAAATCATGGCGCGATGGGGAAGACAGGCAAGGATTTCAGCATTAAGTAAACCTATTATTCCCGCCTTGTTTTATGCTGCAGTTCACCATCGTTCAGATAAAAAAATTGCCTCTTCTGATTCAGCAAATGCTTATATAGAAAATAAATCAGAACCACTGCTTGGCATGCGTATTTTATTAGCCGAAGATACGCCCTTATTAAGTGAGATGAGTGCTGCTTTATTAAGCTCATTAGGGGCAAAAGTTGATGCTGTGGAAAATGGGAAAAAGGTCGTTGAGCTGATTTTTGAGCAGCATAAAACCTACGATGTGGTGTTAATGGATGTACAGATGCCGGAGATGGATGGGATGGAGGCGACCCGCTTGCTGCGAACCCGTCTGTCTGCCCGCGATTTGCCGGTGATTGCGCTGACCGCCCATGCCATGGATACCGAGCGCCAGCGTTGCCTGGATGCGGGAATGAATGAGCATCTGGCCAAACC
>JBOFGM010000120.1:0-2985 GCA_051649105.1 Iodobacter sp.
TAATTTGCCCGGGGACGGACTGAGGTATTTAATCGGGCCATGGTTTAAATCACTTTGCCCCGCTCTTTCCAAAAGCTTTTCAAAAGCATCATTCCGGAAGAATCGGTACTGCCGTCGGCCTGGGCCTGCCGGTGCCAGCGGGCGGAAGAGATGCGCAGCATTTCAGAGCGGGTGGTGTGAATTAAGCCCATCTGCCAGTCAGGAAAACTGCGCTGCTCTATCGGCTCATCCAGCAAACAAATCACGCCGGTATGCCTTCTGCTGGCCAGAATACGCTGATAAACCTGGCGCAACGGGATTTGCGGCCCTTCCAGGCACTGAATAAAATTACCTTCGTCGTAAAGCAAGACGCCGGTCAGATCGTTTTCCCGATTTTTTTCGCAGGCATCAATCAATAAGGATTCCAGTTGCGACTCAGTAAAGATTTGCGTCGCGGTACTGACATAGACCAAAGTATAAAGATCTGACATTTTACCGGTCCTTTAAAAACGGTGCGGATACTACGGTATAGAATTAATAAATAAAGACCACCATGACTTCCTGCTAAAAAACCCGGCCCGCTTTAAAACGGGCTTTTTCTTTGGATTGCAGAAAGAAAACAAATTGCTTTAATTAAGAATATATACATTATTCAGACAAAAAAAAGCCTGCATGACCTGCAGGCTTCGGACATTAAACAAACAATTAATGAGCCCAGATAACCAGTTTTACCCGGTTAACAATCAGCAATTGATCTCCGGCAGCGGCTTTCATCAGCAGCGCTTTATTTGCAACCGGCACTGTTACCAGCTTGCCATCAATATTTTTAATTTTAACCAGGCCGGCATTCGCATCAACGGCCACAATATCATTGTAAACAGTCTGTGTTTTTAATACGCCAGCGCCATCAACGGTGACATCCCGCCCCTGTGCATCCACGATTTTACGAATACCGGCACCGCCTTTTTGCAAGACAAAAGCGCTGGATTTAGATCCGCTGACACTGACTTTATCATTCACTTTAAGCTTATCAAAGTGAGTGATTTTTTTATCCACATGTTCATAAGATAATTGTTGGCCATCTGGCAGCGCCAGTAAAATATTACGCTGGGCCATATCAATAGCCAACACATTGGCTTCAACCACAGAACGCTCAGAAGTGGCCGTTAATACTTCCTTTTCCAGAGCCTCTTCTGCAAATGCAATTTGACCTGCCAATAAACCAGAAGCAATCAACAGCGTGGCAATTATTTTATTACGCATTTTAATTTCCTTCTTACCGCAATTGGACTCTGAAAGAATAGCACATAAAAATCGGGCAATTGATAAACAGGCATTATTAACCAAAGTCATTATATTTATCTTTCCGGATAAAACCGGCGGCCCTGCAGATCGCTTTCTATCGCCGCAAGGTGCTCTTTTCATCCACCCCCGCCAATACCAATATTTAATTGATTAATTCATCAGATAACAATCATTATCTCTGGCAAAAACAATCAGAAGCCGCAACAGGCCGGCCACCTGCACCAATCGCAATAAAACCCACACTGTTAATCTTATTCAATACGCCGGTTTTTGCTTACACAAGAGCGCCGCCCCTGCTAGACTTGCACCATTCTTGCAGCATGAAACACAGGGAAAAAGTGATGAGTTTGCGTGTTCTTACCGGCATTACCACCACGGGTACGCCGCACTTAGGTAATTATGTGGGTGCGATTCGCCCGGCTATTGTCGCCAGCCAAAAACCGGACAGCGACTGTTTCTTCTTTATGGCCGATTACCATGCACTGATTAAATGCGATGACCCGGCCCGGATTGAGCGCTCGCGCCTGGAAATTGCCGCCACCTGGCTGGCTGCCGGGCTGGACCCGGAACGAGTGACCTTTTATCGCCAGAGCGATGTGCCGGAAGTCACCGAGCTGAACTGGCTGCTGACCTGTGTCACCTCCAAAGGGCAAATGAACCGTGCCCATGCCTATAAGGCCAGCACCGACGCCAATGAAGCCGCCGGCGAAGACGCCGATGCCGGCATTACCATGGGGCTGTTTTGCTATCCGGTGCTTATGGCGGCCGATATCCTGCTGTTTAATCCGCATAAAGTACCGGTTGGCCGCGATCAGATTCAGCATATTGAAATGGCGCGTGATGTGGCGGCCCGTTTTAATCATTTATACGGCCAGGGCAGCGACTTATTTGTACTGCCGGAAGCGCATATTGAAGAGCATGTAGCCACCCTGCCGGGCCTTGATGGCCGCAAAATGAGTAAAAGCTACGACAATACCATTCCTTTATTTGCCGGCGGCAGCAAATCGCTGAAAGACGCCGTGGCAAGGATTGTCACCAACAGCCTGTTGCCGGGCGAGCCCAAAGACCCGGACAACTCGCATCTGGTCACGATTTTTGAAGCCTTTGCCACAGAGGCAGAAGCCGAAGCATTCCGCAACGAGCTGCGCGCCGGTTTAGGCTGGGGTGATGCTAAAAAACGTCTGATCGATCTGATTGAGCGAGATATTGCCCCGATGCGGGAACGCTATGAAGCCCTGATGGCGCACCCGGAACAAATTGAAGCCTTGCTTCAGGCGGGAGCGGCCAAGGCCCGTGCCACCGCCGCACCGCTTTTACTGAAGATTCGTGAATCTGTGGGCCTGCGCCGTATGCAAGCCATTGCAACCCCGGCCGTGAAAGCCGATAAAAAAGCCGCGTTGCCGCTGTTTAAGCAATACCGGCTGGAAGATGGCTTGTTTTACTTTAATTTCAGCGCCGCCGATGGCCGCCTGTTATTGCAAAGCCAGGGCTTTAGCCAGGGCCGCGAAGCCGGCCAATGGATTGCCAAAATTAAACAGGAAGGCATCAATGCTTTAAGCAGCGACGCCCCAGTCGCTTTAGTGGAACCGGCCACGCCTGCCGATATCACCGAAGCACTGGCGATCTTGCTGGCTGAATAAGCCCACCCGGCCAAAGCCACTCAAGGCAGCTTGAGTGGCTTTTTTACGCCTGTCGGTTAAT